>JAHEHU010000104.1 GCA_024639765.1 Eudoraea sp. | reverse complement strand
CAAGGGATATGAAAGCCTATACCGATGCTGATGGAAATACCTATGATTTCGCCTTCGGATTAAACTGGAGCGGAAAAATAGAAGACGAAAGAGTTAAAAGTTACAAATAGACACTAAACCTTAGACCTAATTTCTTGTCGAACAAAAAACAACGTTTAACCTACGCATAATTAATCATGCTTAAAAAAATATTAATCGGGTGGCAATTCTACTGATTATTATTCAGTTCTTCCGACCGAAGAAAAACGAATCGAAACAGAGGAATCCAGTCGTGAGACCTATGTGGAAAGGGCAATTACAATTGAAGCTGGGACAATTTTGGAGTTTGAGACAGGTGCAGGCATAGTTTTGGGTAGTCCAGGGGTCGATTGTATTCCTACAACGGGGGCCATGAATGCGCAGGGTACATCTGAAGAACCTATTATTTTTAGAGGAGCTACAGAAGGCCAAGGCACGTGGTTGGGTATCGGTATTAATTCCAGTACCAGCGAAAATCTATTTACCTTTTGTGAGATTTCAGGTGGTGGTTCCAAGCAGATGTATAATGTAGGTGGGCAGGGTAATATAGTAATCCATTGTAGTGGCAACTTGACCATCCAAAACAGTACGATACAGGATAGTGGCGGATGGGGCATCGATTTTGTTCAGGGAGGAAACAACTTGTCACAGACAGCAAATACCTTTTCAAACAATGTATTCGGTGATATAGCACCGAACTAATAGCCAATTGGCCATTGTGCTGCCCGTTCGATAGAAGTCCCATGGTATTAGCTTGGTTATAGCCATATCTCGGAAAATGGAACAAGCTGGGCCAATAAGATTTGCTTAATAACTAGGATGTTTTACAAATCCTTCGGTATAATTGGATACCAATTTTGCAAAATGTAATAGATCGGGTTCACTCCAATAGGACCCAAGCACTTGAACCCCAACAGGCAATCCTTCTTTACCAAGACCCAATGGGATACTTATAGTTGGATGACCGCTTGCATTGAAACAAGCATTGTAAGGATATACATAATCAATGTATTTTATGGTTTTCCCTTCATAAGTAATTGGTGTTCCAATTTTACATCGCTTATATGCAGGACCAAAGCCGGACGGGCATACCAAAAGATCGAACTCTTTGAAATAGGTTTCCCATTCCTTGATAATTTGCATTCTTAGCCCTATGAGTTGAGAATAATCGGAAAACGTATCCTTGAATTTCCAAGGGATATTTTCCATACCTTTTAAATACCCGTTCTTTAATTCTTTTACCATTAAAGGTTTCACAAACCAGGGAAGATCTTGCATAATGGTCATAAATGATAACCTTTGATGCAACTCAAGTGTTCGGCGATGAAGATTTTGTTTAGGAATTAATTGCTGCGTATTTACTCCTTGGTCCTTGATCAACTGTATAAATTTCACGATTACTTGTTTGGTCTGTTCACTGGTTTCATAATCTTTCCAACTATGGACCCATGCAACTTTATAATCACTAATCGTCTTTTGACCTGGTATTTTCCAATGGATTGGAGGAGTTCTTCGATCGATTTTATTGGCACCCTTTAGAATATTCCATGTCAACTCCAGATCTTCCGGTGTTCTCGCCATAGGCCCCACCACTGCCATATCGTGCAGAAAGCCTTTAGCTTCTTTAGGTTTAGGAATCAGCCCATGGGAGGGGATTGTATTTTCCGTAGTTTTCAAACCGTAAACACCACAAAAGTTTGGAGGAATACGAACTGAACCCCCCAGATCACCGCCCAATTCAATAGGAACCATTCCTGTGGCCAAAGCGACAGCGGAACCACCTGAACTTCCACCGGGAGAATAGGCTTCATTGTATGGGTTAACACATGTAGAATAGATATCTCCGTCAACTTGGTAGTCCAACATTTCCTTGGAAATATTGGTTTTTCCCAATATTATGGCGCCGGCTTCTTTTAAGCGGGTAACAACTAAAGCATCTTCCGGGGCTATCCAGTCCTTTAAGCGATTACTATTCAATGTTGATTTGAAACCTTTTAACCAAAATTGTTCTTTAATGGTCATAGGTACTCCATGCAGTGGGCCTCTAAATTGTCCTCTCTTCACTTCATCGTCACAGCTTAGTGCTTCTTTTAATGCTTCTTCTTCCAATAACAGAATAACCGCGTTTAAGGAGGGATTATGTTTTTTGATATGCGCGATGTGTTCTTGTACTATCGCTGTGGAAGTAGCTTTTCCGTTGCGAATAAGCGCGGCAAGTTCTATGGCCGATTTAAAAATTAAACTACTCGACATTTTTAGGTTTTAAACTATTATCAAATATCGAGAAGGTGTGATGGTATTCAAATGATAAATATCATCTGTTTGGACTTTAAGAAGTTAGATTGATTAATCTATTCAAAGGGGCAGTTTCGTAAAATCAACGTTTTATAGGCCTACCATATTAATAAATTTAAGATAATCCTGTTCTTCAATGTTTTATAAAACTAGTAGGTGCAACTCCTAAAATATAAATATAATTTGTGATAATTTGATGCATTTGAGCATACCTTATGCTAAATTTTAGTGTGAAATGAAGAAAAATTCTAAAGTGTGTTTTGCAGAAAAACGAAAAAGGCCTTCACATCTGTGAAGGCCTGTGTTTACTGGGTAGGCCCTACTGGATTGCATATCCATCGGGAAACCACTTCTGCAAATAGAAAATCTTGCTGCACTTGAGTGCAGCATATGTTTTTATTCCCTCCCAAAGCCCAAAACCAGTTTGGCTTTGTCCAAGAATAAAAAAATCCACACTTACGTGTGGATTTTCTGCTTGATGTGGGCCCTACTGGATTCGAACCAGTGACCCCCTGCTTGTAAGTCTACAATTTTAGGTGTCATCAATTCTTGAAAGCACCCTAAACATTTGATAATCAGATTTTTAATAAATTTTGAATTCAATTGAAATCAGATGATTTCAAATAAAAGTGTGCACAAAGTGTGCATTTTTATTCCTAACTTGAAGTAGAATAAGCACTAAAAATGGCTAAAGTTAGGCTCATATTAGACACTCGAAAATCATCTAAAAATACGGTTTCAGAATTGTACCCGATTGCTTTAAGAGTGTTCCATATTAAACCAAGAATAATTCGTTTGCCATATCAAACTTCAATAAGTGGATGGGATTCAAATTCATTTTGTTTAAAACGTTCCGTTTTGGTGAATAAGGGTTTGGATTGTTCTAAAATCAATCAGATTCTATATGACAAGTTTCATACAGCTCGAAGTTTGATTAACGAACTAGGAGATGGAATTCAATATATGGATGTGGATACCTTAGTGACAGAAATTAAAAATAAATGGCAAGAGCAGATAAGTCCTGAACTTAAAAGTAAAATGTCCAACGGATTAATGTTAAGAGACTGGGGGCAAGTTATTATTGAAAGAAAACGTAAAATAAACAAACCGAGTTCTGCCCAATGGTATCTCAGTGGGATAAAAGCCTTTATCAAATTCAATGATAACCAAGATATCAGGCTAGATCAACTTAACGTAAGCATGCTAAAAGATTTTCAGATAGACAAAGAATCGAGAGGAGTAAAGCCGAACAGTATAAGCTCTCATATGAGGGCAATAAGAGCCATATACAATGCTGCCATAAATGAAGATAGAATAAAAGTTGCTAAAAACCCTTTTCATCGTTACAAGATTCCTTCATCAAACCAAACTAAGAAAAAAGCCATTTCAAAAGAAGATTTCCTAAACATTCGTAAACTCAAATATGAAGAAGGTTCAGCTTTATGGCATACTAAAAACTATGCGCTCATAATGTTCAATTGTCGAGGCATGAACTTGATAGATTTGGTTAAACTCAAAAAATCAAATGTGCGTCAGGGTAGAATATTTTATGGTAGAAGCAAAACTTCAGATCCTTTGTCTGTAAAGTTGACCAGTGAGTTACAAGAAATCCTTAGTCATTATTTAAAAGGCAAATCCGACGATGACTTTTTGTTTCCTGCAAATTATGATGGCAGTACAGCTAAATATGAGAAATATAAAACGATAAGAAGAAGGGTAAACGAAAGACTGAAAATTATTGCCTCAGATGCTGGTATAGAACAACATTTCACAACATACTCCATACGTCATTCTTGGGCGACAATTGCAAAGTTCATGGGAATATCAACTGCTATAATAAGTGAAGGTTTGGGACATAGTTCCTTAAAAACTACTGAAATTTACTTGAAACGTTTTGATAATACAACCTTAGATGAGGCAAACGAATTGATAGTTGCATAGTTGAACCCCAAATCTTACCATAGCTTAACTGCGCATGGATCCTATGGAATTTTTGTAGTGTTCCGACAGATAAACGTAAAGCAAAAAATTGCATAGGGCGCAACTAACCTACCTTATTTAGGTTTCTTGTCTTCTATTTTGATTTGCTTCGCAAACTAAGGGGGAATAGCAAGAGGATAACACGCTAAAGCGGTGTTACGATTTGTAAATAAATGAAAATCAATTATTTGATTACCTAATAAAAAATTTTGTTATTGCAAATTTGCTGCAAATCCTCTGAAAGGTCCCATTTTAAGGGAAATATTTGCAGCAAAAATATCAATAAGGGGATTTAGTGAGATTCTATTCAAAAAGTAGGAGTGCCCTATTTCGTTGTCATTTGTCACTTATCTTCCCGATTCGTGATGCCAACGAAACAGGATCCGGCACTAAGTCTTGAGGTAAGCTTTGGGACTTCTGGTACATCACTTTGTTTCGTTTACTTTTTTAATCATTATGACCCGCTATTTGGCAATCAGAACAATTCATTTGACCTCTAGCAGTTTTACCATCATGATAACAATCCCGTAAAGACTAATTAACGAGAATATTACAAGAGACCGCAAATAAGACTCTTCCTGGAATAGCATATTGCAAAAGGAAAATAGTCATATAAAATGGCCATATTAGAGGAAAATATAACTGAATTGGTTTATGGCTATATTCTTAAAATATTGCCATTGTGAACATTTCCTAACTATCACCAACAATTAATTTAAGCCGAGGAAAACATTTTAATATTACTCCAATCGATTTCTGTACTCGGTTGGCGTAGTACCCAAAACCTTTTTCACATACCGTGTGAAAAACGAGCGACTAGAAAACATCATTTTATCAGCGATTTCTGCAATGTTAAGATTTTTATTCTGCAAAAAAAGTATTATACGCTCTTTGGTGTATCGTTGGATCCATTCAGACGCTGTAACACCGGAGTTCTGCTTGCTTACATAATTCAAATATTTAGGGGTCACGCTAAGTGTATTGGCATAATAACGCACCTCCCTTTCGGCCATACAATGCTCTTGTACCAAATGAACGAACCGCTCATATAGGGACCCACTTTGTAAGGTCCGTTTTCGGCGTTCGTATTCGTTCGCAAATGTGTGCCACATTTCAAGAATGAACAACCGCATTTGTAATTTCAATACCTCTTCATAAAACCGATGTTCCCTATCTTGGAATTTTTCATGCAACCATCTGAAATTCGATAGAACCCTTTGCCTGTCAATCTTTTCATTCAACTGTTTGATCGGGTATTGACGGGAATGCAGGATGGAATCTATACTCCAGCTTTGATCAGGGACATTATCGTATAAAAAATGTTTCTCCACCAGCAAAACCGTTGCTTTAAAGGCCTTGGAAAATCTCAAATCCTTCAATTGGCTCTCAGCGAACCAAAACAAAAATTCATTGCCTTTGCATTTCATCTCTATGTTGTTGAACAAAAAAGAAACACTTCCTTGGTGACAAAACAAATGGGTATGGTAATAGGCATTGAAATCTATCGGAAATCCTGGTTCCTTCGATAATTCCAAAAGCACAATACGCGGTTTATTTTGACATAGCTCCTTCAATTCAACAATTGTTTGTGCAAAAATAGGTGATATTTGACATTATGTGCGTAATAGATGTTACAAATGTGAATAACGGAATTTTACCTTTGTCTTATAAAAGCCAAAGCTCTTGATGAAAATGAATAATCGGACTATAAAAAATCTCATTGTGCTACTGATTATTTTTGTGAGTGGTTTTGATGTAAAGGCGCAAGAAGTAACGGAACCGTTTCTAGATGATTTTAGGGGAACAGTAAGTGTTACCAATAACGGATTTTCGTTGGTGCCCAGTTTTTCTTTGGGAGATCCAGCGCTACTTTTCGATTTAAAATTTACCAAAGGAAAATTAAGTTTTGAACCGGATATGCGCTTTGCGTTGGAGGGCAAGCCCTGGTCTTTTCTTTTCTGGTTACGGTACAAGGCGATTGAAAATAAAAGGTTTTCATTGCGAATTGGGGCGCACCCTGCCCTGAATTTTAGAACTGTGAGCGTCATCAGAAATGGAGTATCGGAAGAATTACTGGAATCGCGTCGCTATCTTGCTGCTGAAATAGTGCCGAACTATAAAATATCTGAAAAAGTAAGTATCGGTATGTATTACTTGCGCGGACAAGGTTTTGACGAGGGAGTAAAGACAACCAATTTTTTGGTGTTGAATTCCTCCTTTACCAATCTATTTATTTCTGAACAATTCTATTTCAACATTTCCCCACAGGTGTATTATTTAACGACCGACGATGACAAAGGGTATTATGCAGTTGGATTTATCACTTTGGCCAAGAAGGATTTTCCACTTTCTATTTCCTCTATTTTGAACAAGGCCATTGATACGGAAATAGTGCCAGAAGATGATTTTACATGGAATATTTCCCTGGTGTACAGCTTTGGAGGTGCCAACAGGAGAATGTCGAAACGAAAAATATAATGGCCATTGTAAATAGTATAATTTGTAAAAATGGATAAAGCAGAAAAACAAAAAAATAGCCCCCGTCCGGCGGATAGGGACATTTTTGAGCGGTTAATGAAAGGAGAGACCATTCCGCCCAACGACCCTCAAGCCTATAGAATGCGTGAGGCCTCATACAGCACGAAAAAATTGCTGGTGCAGATGAACAACGCCACAGACCCTAAAGAAATCAGAGATTTGCTGAGCCAAATTACAGGGAGTGAAATTGACGAAAGCGTCGCCGTTTTTACCCCCTTGTATATCAATTACGGTAAGCATACAAAAATTGGTAAAAACGTATTCATCAACTTCGATTGTGTCTTTCTTGATTTAGGAGGAATCACCATTGAAGATGGCGTACTGATAGCGCCTAAAGTCAGCTTGCTGTCCGAAGGACACCCAGTTTCTCCCGACAAAAGACATTCGCTAATTCCGAAACCCATCCACATTAAGAAGAATGCATGGATCGGTGCCAATGCCACCATTTTGCATGGCGTAACCATTGGAGAAAATTCGGTAGTTGCCGCAGGTTCGGTCGTTTCCAATGACGTTCCCGACAATGTTGTCGTAGGAGGTACTCCTGCAAAAATCATCAAGAAAATTTAAAACAGATAAAATGAGAACTAAAATGAGAACAATAATGAGAACAATAATGAGAACAAAAACGATACTCCCAGTTGCCCTACTACTATTAATAGGTCAGGCTTGCAACACAAAAGTTGAAAAACAAGAAAATATGACATCGGACAAAAACGAATTGAATGCCATTTTCCCAAAGGGCGAAAAAGGTTCGGAAGAATGGTTTACAGGGAATGCCTATGCTATTCGCTTGGTTGCAGCAGATTCAATACACACAACTCTTGCCGGTAATGTTTATTTTGAACCAAAAGCAAGAAGCCATTGGCATACTCACCCCTCAGGACAAATCCTGATCATTACCGATGGGGTCGGCTACCACCAGATCGAAGGGCAAGAAATCGAGGTCATCAAAAAAGGGGATGTGGTAAAATGTCCGCCCAAGGTAAAACATTGGCACGGGGCAAGCCCTGACGTAGGTTTACAACAACTTTATATTATTCCCAACACGGAACAGGGAATTGTAGACTGGATGGAGCCTGTGACGGATGAGCAGTATACATCTAAAAATTAAAACAAATGGAAATTATCAGATTAGGTTCTCGACCATCGGTTAAAGGCCCGGGAGATTGGTTTACCTACAAAGCTTGCTTTTCAGGACCATATAAAATGGGTAAGTAACCTCATTCTATGAAGTTACATTTTGACTAACTTATCGAGATAACGAACTAAATAACAGTAAAATAAAATCAACAATATTATGAAAAGACGTGATGTTCTAAAATCAACTGCAATAACCGGTGCTGGGTTATTGCTGACCAGTTCCATACCTTCAAATGCAATCGCAGGTAATGGCAGGAGTAGTTCTCAAGGTGGTGGTTGTACAATTCTAACGAAAAAGCGTACGCTTGGAAGTGGAAAGGCCGCTTTAACCGTACCGGCCCTTTATCTTGGCTGTTTAGGAATGCAA
>JAHEHU010000216.1 GCA_024639765.1 Eudoraea sp. | reverse complement strand
GTTTTTTCTGTTTTCATAAGTATATATAATATCTCGTACCGCAAAGAAAGGATTATACATTTTCACAAACAAATATTAAAGCTGACATAAAATTAATATCAAAAAGAGCTTATTAAACCTACATGACTATTTATTGAATATGGTATATGATAGGTCCTTATATATTTGAATATCAATGAATTATGCAAATAAATGTTTTATTGAATTTGAACCAGTATTAATTGTTAAAAACATCAACTTTTTTAAACAATTATCTTTGAATACTATAGTATAAAAGAGCTATCAAGAATTAACGAGAACCTTTTTAATGGAATTGAATAAATACAGCAAAAATGTAACACAAGATCCAACACAACCTGCTGCCCAGGCCATGTTATATGCACTTGGATTAAAGGAGGAGGATTTAAAAAAACCTTTTATTGGAATTGGGAGTACTGGCTACGAGGGAAATCCATGTAATATGCATTTGAACGATCTGGCACAGGAAGTTAAGCAAGGAGTTCAACAAAACAATTTGGTAGGTCTTGTATTTAATACTATTGGAGTTAGCGATGGAATTTCTATGGGAACATATGGAATGCGCTACTCATTACCCTCAAGAGATATTATAGCCGATTCAATGGAAACTGTAGTTCAGGCAATGAATTATGATGGCCTGGCAACTGTTGTGGGTTGTGATAAAAATATGCCAGGTGCCTTAATGGCCATGATCCGCTTAAACAGACCTTCTATTTTGGTGTACGGAGGGACAATTGCTTCAGGTTGCTTTAAGGATAAAAAACTTGATATTGTTTCTGCATTTGAAGCCTGGGGCGAGAAAGTTGCAGGGACTATGAATGATAAGGATTTCAAAAATGTTATTCAAAATGCCTGTCCCGGTGCAGGTGCCTGCGGAGGCATGTATACTGCCAATACTATGGCTTCAGCCATAGAAGCTTTAGGTATGGCATTACCCTATAACTCTTCCAATCCTGCCATAGGCAAGGAAAAACATCAGGATTGTATTAATTCAGGCAGGGCACTATGGCATTTAATAGAGCAGGATATTAAACCGAGTGATATTATTACACGGAAATCATTTGAAAATGCAATTCGGCTAATAACAGTTATGGGCGGTTCCACAAATGCCGTTTTGCATTTTTTGGCAATTGCGAAAGCTGCTGAAATTGATTTTACTTTGGATGATTTTCAAAAAATAAGTGATTCTACTCCTTTTCTGGCCGACTTAAAGCCTAGTGGTAAATATTTGATGGAAGATATTCATCGAATCGGAGGTACTCCTGCCGTAATGAAATTTATGCTTGAAAATGATATGCTGCATGGAGACTGCTTAACCGTTACAGGTAAAACAATTGCTGAAAATTTAGCAGATTTACCAGCTTTGAAACCTGGTCAGCAAGTAGTTAAATCGCTGCAGGATCCAATCAAGGAAACCGGGCATTTACGTATTCTTTACGGGAATTTGGCAAAAGATGGATCCGTAGCCAAAATCACAGGGAAAGAAGGACTATATTTTACAGGTCCGGCTAAAGTTTTTGATGATGAGTTCAAGGCAAATGATGGAATAGGAAAAGGATTGGTAAAAAAAGGAGATGTGGTAGTTATTAGGTATGAAGGCCCAAAAGGGGGTCCGGGCATGCCAGAAATGTTGAAACCAACCGCTGCAATTATGGGAGCAGGACTAGGAAAAGAAGTTGCATTAATAACCGACGGTCGTTTTTCAGGTGGAACCCATGGTTTTGTAGTGGGGCATATTTCACCTGAGGCTCAGGATGGCGGCACTATTGCTTTGCTGCAAGACGGTGATATTATCACTATTGATGCGGAAAAAAATAGTATTTCAGTAAGTTTGACAGATAAAGAAATTAGTGAAAGACAGTCAAAATGGGTACAACCGGCATTAAAAGTTAAAAGAGGGAGCTTATATAAATATGCAAAAACAGTTTCATCTGCCTCCCAGGGTTGTGTAACTGATGAGTTTTAAGTTTTCAGACCAATTTTGATAAAAGGAAGTTTAAAAAAGTTATAGCATTTAATAAAAGATAATGCGTATGCAAACATTAAAAGAAAAAAAACCGATGACGCACAAGGATGCTTCGATAAGAATTAGCGGTGCTGAAGCAATTATCCATTGTCTTCTCGCAGAAGACGTGAATTTGATATATGGATATCCGGGTGGCGCTATTATGCCTGTATATGATGAGCTATATAAGTTTCAGGATAGACTTCAGCATGTACTTACAAGGCACGAACAAGGGGCCACGCATGCGGCACAGGGTTTTGCCCGTGTTACAGGCAAAGTGGGTGTTGCGATAGCAACTTCTGGCCCGGGGGCAACAAACTTAGTTACGGGTCTTGCAGATGCGCAGATAGATTCCACACCAATGATTTGTATTACGGGCCAGGTTCCCCGACATCTACTTGGGTCCGATGCCTTCCAGGAAACCGATATAATTGGAATATCTACCCCGGTGACTAAATGGAATTATCAGATTACAAAAGCTTCTGAGATTCCGGAAATTATGGCAAAGGCCTTCTTTATAGCAAAATCGGGTCGTCCAGGTCCTGTATTAATTGATATTACAAAGAATGC
>JAHEHU010000215.1 GCA_024639765.1 Eudoraea sp. | reverse complement strand
GTGCCCGGGGAACGACCTGTATTGAAGGAGGTTGAAGGAACGGAGAAGGAATGGCCGTGTGAGTTAGTGTTGTTGGCACTTGGTTTTACAGGGTCTGAAATGACACTTGCTGAGCAATTGGGAATAGAGGCCGATGCACGCACCAATATAAAAGCGTCAATTAAGGATTATAAAACGAACGTTCCCGGTGTGTTTGTTGCAGGGGATCAAAGGCGCGGACAATCACTTATTGTATGGGCCATTTCTGAAGGAAGGCAGGCGGCCCATCATATAGATACGTTTCTTATGGGATCTTCTGAACTTCCCCTGAAAGGTGAAGGGGATCTGCCGAGGATATAAGAATTTGATAGATATTTGCTAATGATGTCTCTTACATTTTAAATTAAGCTACGGGGCTATAATTTATTCCCAACGTAGCTCATTCATTAAAGAAATATATCTTGGATTGTCTTTAATAGGATCTGCCATGGAAGTATGTTTTATCCAGCCAATCCATTGATCATGCACTAAAAAAGCCTCCTCAAGCTGTTCCAATGCCTGATCATATTGTTTTAGGCCACACAAGACAATCGCTATTTGTGAGGGTGGCACAAAACGCTTTTCTGAGACCACTAACATGTTGTTTAATACCACCTTTGCCCTGTCTTCCTGGCCAATCCTTGTGAATACATACCCTGCTATGAAATTTGTTTCCAGGCCAAAATTTCTCTTTAACAGAACTTCATATGCTTCATCGTATAATTTTTTTTCAATCAATAATACCGCTTTCAACCATAGGAATTGTACATGGTCAGGTTCAATGGCCAGTTTTGTATCTATCACTTCTTCAGCCTTTAAAAGCCTCCCTTGAAAAATGTAATTTCTTGCCCTGAAAATATCATTGAAATCATTCAGCGGATCTAAAATACCTGCTTTTTTTTGCAGTGCTTCAGCTTTGTCAAAATCTCCCAATATTTCCAGAACCGATGGATACCATAGGTAGGTTAGATTAAAATTTGGACTTCTTTCCAATGACTTATCAAAGTAGGGAATCGCATTTTTGAAATCATAATTCAAACAATAAATGATCCCCAATATGCCACTTATCTCACCTGTTCCCGGATTCAATTTTTCTGCCTTAAGGGCATATTTTTTTGCCATCTGAGCTCCTTCAGTCGGCGAAATATAACCTCGATTGACTTCAAATATAAAAGCTTCTGCCATGCCAATGTAGGGATCAACATAGGTAGAATCCAAATCAATTGCAGCTTGGAAATACCGAGTAATGTCCTCTAGCTTTTGCCCAGTATGATGGTGCATGGCACTCTTTCCCATAGCATTGTATTTATAGGCTTCTATATTTACATCCTGTTTTTTGTTATGATCATTGTTATTCCTTTCATTATCTGATATTTTTAATGTCCTATACACATTTTCACCTATTCGATTCACAACATCACTCATCTGATCCAGACCACCAGATATGGAAGTATAATTCAAAATTTCATTGGACTTTGCATCGATTACTTCAATCTTTATATCCGCATTTTCATTGTTTACGGCATAACTACCAATCAGGATAATATCAGCGTTGAGATCACTGTTGATTTGTTCTATGGGTTTATCGGCATTCTTAAACTTGAATGTTGACCTGGAAGAGATTACCGATAGAGCCGAGTTATTACTTAATGTACTGATTACATCTTCTGCAAGTCCTTCTTTCAAATAACTAAATTCCGCATTGTCGGATCGATCTTCAAATGGTAAAACGGCCAACCTGTAACCCGAATTATAAGCCAGTGCTTTCTCAGTGCTCCATCGGGAGCCGGCCCAAAAACTACCTGCCAACAATACTAGTATCGCTACAATGCCCGCTCCGCCGATCACAGCATTCAGCCTTCGGCTATTCAACTTTCTGGTTGCTATTGTGTCATAGGCCTCGGGCGTTTTCTGTATTCCCTCAGGGGTTAGGTCGTATATCCATGAAAAACCGGTCCAGAATACCAATCCGATGGCGAGCAGGTAAATAAAGCCTTCCAGGAGATAGGCAGGGGCGTCAAAGATTGGCAGAAGGGTAGTCGCAATTTGTATCAATACCCAGGCTACAGCCAAATAGGCCACTATAGCCCTAAAAACATTGCGCCTTACAAGTTCCGTGTATAGTTTTTTTAAATCCATAAAAGGCCGACTCTATGGAAAATTCACATGCATATGATTTAGCATCGGGATACAGTCTCCGAATAAAATAAAGAATATAATAAACCCCAGACAATGATTTTAATCAGTAAATAGAATTACAATTTACTAGGTGATATTCAGGAGAACCGCTTTACATGCTACAGCCAATTATGTTACCTAACTCAAATCCTTATTTTAAGAAAGGTTTACTCGAAAGACATTTAAAAGGCAACTCTACTAATTTAAGTCTGTTGGGGGAGGACTATGTCTGCGGGGTGGGATTTTACTTATTTGAGTAACTCTTTCTACTGTGTTTACTAAACAAAAAAAGCCCCTCACATAACTGTGAGGGGCTTCTTAAAAAAGGCGGCGACCTACTCTTCCACCTGGTGTGGCAGTACCATCGGCGCTGACGGGCTTAACTTCCCTGTTCGGAA
>JAHEHU010000033.1 GCA_024639765.1 Eudoraea sp. | reverse complement strand
TTCCAAAACTCCAGCATAGCGATCGGCATCGTAGTCATTTCGCTCCCCAACCGGATTTTCTTTAGCCCGTTTTAATAGGTCCAATCTAAATTGAATAGGGTCCTTGCCCATGGTTTCCGCAACTTCATCTAAGAACGCCTGTTCGGCACCGGCCATAAAATTGGAACGAGGAGCTCTAAAAGCACCTATGGTAATGTTAGAATCAATGGTCCATTCTTCGGCCATATAATTATCAATGGCCCCAGCAGGAAAGCGATTCGCGAACAATGGACTCTCTGGTACGCCGCCCGCCTTTACATGTAATGCCGTTAAATTATTGTCTTCATCAAAAGCAGCGCGATAGGTAGCTTGATATGCTGGACGATAAATACCGTTTGTCATATCGTCTTCACGGCTGTACACCAACTTAATCGGGGCATTTACTTTTTGGGATATTAGGGCCGCTTCAACCACAAAGTGGGCATAGCCCTTTCGACCAAAACCGCCACCCATTCTTGGTAGTTCCATTTCAATATTTTCCTTCGGAATTCCCAAACTGCTTTCAATCGTAGGAATTATAAAAGCTGGAATCTGGATTGGCGCCGCAATTTTCACCTTATCCCCTTCCACATGCGCAAAAGCATTTATAGGCTCCATGCTATTGTGGGCAAGAAAAGGAGCCGAATAGCTTCTCTCCAAAATCATTGATGCTTTTTTGAAGGCGGCCTCAGGATTTCCATCCTTTCGGACAATTTTTCCTGGTATGGCCGCAAGGGTTTCCATCCGTGCCTTGTGGTCCTCTGTGGATTCTAATCCCGCAGGGGTATTTCTTGTTTCCTTTCCAAAAAACCCATTGACAATTTCAGTAGTGGCCGTTATCGGCTTCCATTCGACATCTAATTTCTTTTTGGCCTGCATGACCTCCCATGTGGAGTTCCCTACTATCGCCACCAATTCTGGAAAAGCGTTGGTATCAAATCCATGTTTTTGAAATCCCTCCTTGAAACTTTTGATAGTTATCACATCCTTGATCCCTGGCATGGCTTTGACCGCTTCGCCATCAACCGATTTTAAGGTCATGCCAAAAGCGGGCGGATGCACAATCATGGCAATCAGCATGCCGTCTTTTTGGTAATCCATGCCAAACATGGGTGCACCGGTTACAATGCTTTTCCCATCTACATTTTTATGTGAGCGGCTGATCAGTTTAAAATCTTTTACTTCTTTCAGTTGCACTACTTCCGGCACATCTAGTGTCGCTGCAACCGATGCCATTTCACCGTATCCGGCCGATTTTTTCGTTGCTATATGCTGCAATACCCCAGCCTCTGCGACAATTTCTTCTACAGGGACCTGCCATGTTTGTGCAGCTGCTTCTTTCAACATGTGCCTGGCGGTAGCTCCTGCCATTCTAAGGGGTTGCCATCTAGCACTTATTCCTCTACTGCCCCCTGTAAACTGAAAGCCGTATTTATCCGCATGATAGGGTGCCTGTTCAACTAGTACATTTTTCCAATCCACATCTAATTCCTCTGCTACCAACATCGGCATTGATGTCCTGATATTCTGACCAAATTCGGGATTTGGTGTGTAAATGGTTACGAGACCGTTATCCCCAATTTTCAGATAAGAATTCATCTCGAACCATTCCTTGGGCATTTCCCTAACGGCCATTTTTTCAACATCCTTCTGCTTACAGGAATTCAGGAAACTAAAGCCAAGAACAAGTCCGCCTCCGGCCAAACTGGTATTTTTGATGAAAGCCCGTCTTCCTATCTGTGTTTTTATAAGTGTCATTTTTTCTGTTTTTAAGGTGGTCTAAACGTTTTCGGAATTAGCGGCCGTCTTGATTGCCTTTTTGATTCGTGTATACGTGCCACAGCGACAGATATTACCGTTCATGGCCGTTTCGATTTCAGTATCCGTCGGGTTGGGATTACTTTTCAAGAATGCGCTGGCATTCATGATCTGCCCTGCCTGACAGTAACCGCATTGTGGCACATCAATTTCCAACCAAGCTTTTTGTACAGGATGGTCTCCATTTTCGGATAGTCCTTCTATTGTAGTAATAGATTGATCACCCACCACGGAAACGGGCAATTGGCATGAACGAACCGCATTGTCCCCTAAATGGATGGTACACGTTCCGCATTGGGCGATTCCGCAACCGTATTTTGTTCCGACCAATTTTAAATGGTCGCGCAGTACCCAGAGCATCGGGGTCGTGGGATCGACCTCTATTTGTTCGGTTTTTCCGTTGATGTTTAGATTGAAATTTGCCATGATTTTAATGAAGTATTTGAATGTTATTAAGTTACAAATTTAATCTACTTGATAGGATGCCTCACTGTTAATTCCTAACGTAGCACACCAATTTTTTCAAGCCATTTTTTCACTTCGGATTTTACTTCGATTGCCCTATCGCCTTTGATTAGCAAAAAAACGCCATCACGCTCTATTCCTCCTTTTACGGAGAATACTTCCAAAATATTGCTATTAGGGCTCAATTTCCGTATTGTTTTCAAGCTGTTTCCCAAACCATATCCGGCATGGGTGTTAAAGGGAATAACTGTTTTTTCTGTCAAATCATGATTGTTTAAAAAACTTTTCATTGGGGGTGGCAGCTGCATCCCCCATGTAGGAAATCCCAAGAAGATAGTGTCATAATTATCCATAGCGAAATTGGTTTTTAAAGGCGGTAAAAACCCGCTTTCATTTTCTTCCGCAACCTGTTTTACAATGGCATCATAATCTTCCGGGTACGGGTTTTTAAGTTCCAGAGAAATCAAATCTCCTGCTATCTCCTGATTTATTATTTCGGCCAACGCTTTGGTGTTGTTGGTTCTTGATAGATAGACGATAAGAATTTTATCCGATGATATGGCAGGCTGTTGAGCGCAATTTGTTTGAATGCTAAAAGAGACGATTAATAGCAGTACCAGCTTCTTCATTATTCCAACCGCTTAAGTGTATAAGGCTCCCCCGGTGCTAAAACAACAATTCTTTCCGGGTTTATCACTGCATCTTTCAACTTTTCAGGGTCAGCATTAAACGGTGGAAAATCGGGTGCATCCACCGAACCCCAATGATTTAGTAGGAGAATAGTATTCGGGTAAGCATTGGCCAATTTTACCGCACCTTCAAAAGTAAAGTGCCATTCGCTATCTGACCAATCAAACAGAATCGCATCTGGTGTTGGCATGGTGAGATGTGCTGGCATTAATCGGGAATCTCCGGTTGCCCAAATGGTTCCGTCAGGGGTTTCTATCCAATAACCACAGGAATCCTCGTCTTTGAATTTACGCGGACTTGTCCCCGGATAGGCGTTCTGCCAGGAATGATCTACTGGCGTGAGGGTGATCTGCATAGTTCCAGCTTTAAAAACATCGCCAATATCATGTCCAAATCCAGACAAACCCTCATTCCTAAGTAATGATCCAACAAATTGGGTGCTGTGATAAACCTTGGTTACATTTCCAAGATCAATAGTGGTAGGAACACTGAAGTGATCATTATCTGCATGAGTGATTATGACGGCATCCAGAACAGGAACTTCTTCTGTCTTAATTGGAAAATCTATCATGACAGGCATGTCGAAATCTTTCAATAACGGATCAATCATTATGGTTGTGCCATGACTATTAATAAAAAAACCGCCCATACCAAGCCATCGCAAGACCGTGTTATCCGACTTTTCAAAAGCCTCTGATCCAAAAACCTGGGTTTTTGGAGCTTTAGCCTGATATGTCTTTTCTTCTGTTGCTGTCCTATTGATCTGAGCAAGGAAGATAGCAGGCATCATAAAGAAAAATAAGAATACTGTCGTGGTGTTAGCACTTTTTTTCATTCTTCTTCAAGTTAGATAATCCTTCGTTCTAAAACTTAAAAATATAATATATTAACATTATATTAGTATATAAAGGTTAATAAGGTTAAAATAACATATATACTGAAAAATGTAGTTGTTCTTTAAGTAATAGCAATATAGGAATTTTGCAAGGTGTAATTTTTAATATACAGCATTATGAAGGAAACAAAATTTTATCCAACGATATGGCAAACAATCCCGCAAAACCATTGCCGGTGATTCTTTGCCGAATCCCAAAACTATAGAACTATATAAAAACGCAACCTTCAAAGAGTTGGCTTTTTTTAGTGAATGGTAGTACAAATTGGATTATTCACACTACTCAACTAAATAATTGTTAGGAACAGGGCAATTAAACTAACAAGGCTGTGGTTTTTACTTTTAAATTGAAACTTCACTTAATTCATCAACTTCAACGGGTTGCATAAGTTTCTCCAGGAGATCATTGTTTTTACTGGTCTCCATAGCTGGGGTCCATACCATATCTTTCTGGTATCTTTTGATCTCATTATCCTGTAAGGGATCCATCACCATTAAATAAATCCATTCATTGTCCAGAAGCGTTTTTAAATTTTCATTTCTAGAAAGAATGTCATTTACCATAGTCTCAGGCGCCTTAATAAGCACCGAGAGACGCAAGGGCTGGTGATATGGTTCATGATCGGATTGTTGTAAGGATTGTAAAGGAAGCCCCATTTTTAGGTCCCCTCCGTTCCCTTGAACTACACCAAATTTACCGGTAATGTTATGTGTGATCTTTGATCCTCCACCAAAGGTGTCATTATCTACGGTTGAAAAATAATAGTGATTATTGATCCATTGGGTAACAACCATGGGGCCTTGCATTATGCCTTCCAGCGCCTTGCCTGTGCGGTCTAGTTCCCAGTCATAGGAATGAAGGAAGCAACGGCTTTCCAGGTTGTAATTTTTAGTAAGAGTTCTGGGAGCAATTATAAAGCCTGCATTTTTTGCCAGACCCCACTCAGGTCTGGTTTCTCCCCAGTCATTTGCTTTTTGCTGAGCGACAGCGATGCTATCCTTGCTAATACCAAGTCTGTCTTGTGTTGCCGTTTGCTGTGCTCGTAAGAGATCAGATTTTATCTGAACCAATTTCTCCCGAGTTGAATTAGGAACTTCAGAATCAAAAATTACAATTTCATCTGTGGTGGTATTGTGTTCGGCTCCTATAAAAATAGTCTCTTCGGGAATATTGATCTGATACTTATCTGCCAGGGTCTTTCTGACTGTTGGTATGTTGGCCAACTTAGCAAGCATCCTGGCATTGTGTCTTCCAGGGCTTGCTGCACAGGCTCCACAATCGAGACTCGATCCGAACGGATTATTGGCAGAATGGCTTCCATGGCCTACAAAAAGAACCACCGGCGCAAAATGTTTCCATCCCATAAGATCAAAAGCAGATTTTACGATGGCTACTTTATCCTCCAACGGAATCGACAGACTCATATCGTGCTCAACATTTTTCCTTTCAATTTTGGGTTCACACACTGTCTCGTGGGGTGTACTCCTTTTTGCCTTGAAGCGGTAAAAGAATCCTGGCAGTAAGGTTCGTCCCAGAAGTGAGAGACCATAATAGAATCCCGAACCTTCCACGTAACCGAAGGCAGAAGGCAGCATGTTTTTCATTCTCCTTAGAAAGTACTCGATAAATCTGAAATTATCATTTTTCCTTTCATAGGCAGCTAATTGCCCTTCTTTATTGGTCTGCGGAATTTCCGAAACCTGGTAGGAAGAGTCAAGGATGGGGGGGCAGGACTTCCTACTGAGCCCATCGTTTAGATTATTATAATCCATCGCGATACCAAAAAATCCGGCATAGCCATACGTTTCATAGTTCCCCTTGGATTCCACATGTCTTCGGATCAATTCCGATCTGGTATCGATACAAAAGACCATTTGTGCTTCAGGGTCTGGGTCAGTGCCTTTCGTTGGTTCCGTAGTGATAGATTCTCCTTTCAGTGTTTTAACAAGCTGGTTTTGCCAGCTCTTTTCCCAGGCTTTTAACCAAATGTATTGAAGGTTTGTTATGGTAGGGTCTATATCCGAATTTTTGGATTGAGGCAGGATATGGGCTTTTAGGTGACTGGCAATCCATAATCGTACTGCTAAATAATCCTCTAAGCTTATAGGGTATTTTTGCTGCCAGGCAGAATTGGATTCTACCCGATAGTTGATGTATCCCGTCCAACCGGGTAAGGCAGCCAAATGATAAGTGAGGATTTTTGTATACTCATTTTCTGAGTAGCCAGACAAAATTTGAAGCAGGGCCTCAGAAGGTGATTTTGGGACATCAATGCCTTGTGCAATGCTCAATTCACTGTCGTACTTTGCCAGTTTTCTCCATGCTTTATAAAATCCTTCCTTTTTTCCAGGCATTTCCCACTCGGCTAAGCCCTCGTCCATGAAGGCAGCGAGCCACTTGGCCATAATGCGATCCAATTCGTGGTTTGGGTTCTTCTCTTCGGTCCTTTTTTGCGATTCCATTTTCCGCAAATAGAAGTCGGGAGATTGGTCCAGCCCGTTCTCTCTGAGGAGCGTTAGTAATTCTTTTTCGTTAATTTCCCCATCTTCCCATGCCTGGCGATATATGGACGCTTCCGGGAATATCCTCGCATTTAATAGTTCTTTCGCACTATTTACTGCCTTTGAAAAGGACGTTTTTTCATATCCTGATAGTGGATTAGAGGTCACAAAAGAATATAGTGGCCAGGTTTTTCCAATAACCCTGGAGGCTTCTTCGATACTATTTAGAATGTGTTGGTGGCTCATAAAGATTTTGATTTATACATTAAAATAGATTTTTTATTGGGCTGTGAAAGGTTCAATAATCTAACATAAAGCCAGGGGAGACTCTTGTAACCTCCAAGTTTCATGATGAAAAAACCGATCAGAAAAACAACTCCAAATACAATTTGTACCGTAGAGAGAGGAAGAGGTACGGCAATCATTGGCATATCTTTCATCAAAACAGTTACTCCATTATAGAGTAGTGCATAAATGCCAATCCCTGCTATGAACAGTGCCATTGGCAGGATAATTTTCTGAGAAATAGACAGACTTCTCTCTTTCACAATATTATAGGTAGCCTGGCCAACAGTAATGGCCACAATTAGTGTCAAGAAAATACCACTGTCTAGTTCTGTGCCTTTTCCGGTTAAGAAGGCAAAGAATATTGCCCCAAGTACGCCAAAGAAAAATACGACCAATGCCTGAAGCGGTTTTATCCTGATCTTTAATGGTTCTTGCGGTTTTGAAAGTGCTATTTCTTCCCCTGAAGCAAGGAATAAGTAAGCCTTGTAAAACCCATGGAGGATGAGGTGCACAACGGCTGCATTAAAAAAGCCCAGACCACATTGCATGATCATAAAACCCATTTGGGCGATGGTAGAGCAGGCCAGCCTTTGCTTTACGTTTACTTGCAGAAGCTTGGTAAATTGTGCAACTATTGCTGTGAGTCCGCCAATGATCAGTAGAAAGTTTAGTGTATTTGAAGCAAAGAAGATACTTGCAAAAAGTGCCAACAAAATTCCGGCACCATTAACAAAACCCGCATGCATCAGCGCAGATGCAGGCGTTGGTGCCGTCATTGCCGAAAGTAACCAGCGATGGAACGGATATATTGCCGATTGTATAATGGCGGCAACAATAATACACAAGGCCGCAATCAAAACAGTTGTCTGAGGCAGATCTTGTATCAAAGTAATCATTACATCTACTGAATATGTGCCGCTTGTGAAAGCTAGTATAAGCACCCCCAAGCTTAAAAAAAGTGTTCCTGAAAGAAAATAACGTTGGGTGTATTTAGAGGCTTCTCGCGCCTCGGCCCACTCAGAATCGATTCCTATTAATCGAGACATTATAAAGCCCATTACCATCCAACTGAACAATAACAGAAATATGTTTTCTGATACAACAAAGGTCATGACCGAGAGTGTAAAACCCAGGCACAGTTTCATGAACCGGGCATGAAACCTAAATCCATGTAAATAGTTTCCGGCATAACTACTAACCAAAGCACTAAAAAATGTTACTGTTGTCCATATTAATAATGTAAATCCGTTTACCCGCACTATATTTCCAAGATGCCATTCGGGGACATTTGGGAAAAAATATAATAGGTAGGCCAGATTAACTGTAAATAGCAACCAGAGTATGGGTGCGATCATCTTTACTGATGCTGAAGAAGAGGGTCCGCTGCCCGTATTCTTGGAATTTTGAGAGGCGTTCTCTTGTATTTTAGTTTCAGAATTCATTTTATATTTTTTATGTAGATAAGAAGACATCGGGACTTTTTGTTTCGTGTCCATGAAGCCCATTTTTTTGTCTGGTTGATGCGTTATGTACAAGATTGATCTCAACCTTACAATCTATCTCTAGATCCAAGCCGCTTTTATGCGCTGTAACAACTAAATTTTCTACAATTTTCTTGGCTTGTTTTAATTCTATAATCCGGTCGTCAGAGTTGCCATATGCATTCGGTTCTTCTTGTCTGAGGTTCAGGGATTTTACAGTATGAAATTTTATTTTCTCATTAATTAGGGATAAGAGAACGTCTGCCGCTTCTGCAGGATTATATCGTCCTTTTATAAATTTGATATTTTCGGTCATTTAGACAGGTTTCTATCTGTTCGGTTATCTCGGTTATCTATAAGTTGCTGTGAACCTTCCCTCATTTTGGCAATAAAGACAATGCTCAAAATGAAGCTGCATATTAAGATCTGATCTAGAAAAACAGACTCATAAGCATACGATATCGCAATGAAAAGTGCCAGGGCTGTCATTCCAAGAATCGGTAAAACAGTAGATTTCGATGATTTCATTTATTATTTTTTTGGAGTTAATTTTAATTTTCGTTTTGTCTTGATTTAAGTTCTAATTAGATAGACCTTTAATTTATTGCTAAGAATTTTTTGAGGTTAAGGAACTCAGCTGCCTGGTCTTAATCGGCAACCGTAATTTCCAGAATCCCATTTATTTTTAGGTTTCGCCCGAGGCTTTTTGTGTCGGCAATAAATTCACGAGCAATTCTTTTTTCTTCTCTAAGTTCTTTTATTCTGCCATCCAGTTGGTCAGTGTCAGACTTATGGTTTCCTTCCCAAAGCTGGAGCCGCTGTATTTTGTGAAAGTTAATTTTTTCATCGATCAGGGAGATGATGATATCGGAGGCTTCGGACGGCGTGAATTCTCCTTTTACCAATTGAATTTTTTCCTTTGTTTTTTTTGTGTTTACTACTTCTGAAATTTCCATGTTCCTATTTTTTTTTGAGGGTTTATGTATTTGGATTTTAAAATTCCAGGGCAAAGATTATATATTTTAATCGTTAATTAATATTTATATTTACTATAATATGTATAAATAATATTTATGTAATGTGATAGAGAAAACGCTGATGAATATTACAAATACTTGAAAAATAGGGAGTTATATAAAATTAAAACGATTCCTGGTTGACACAGTCAGCAGTTTTTAGTGAGCTAAATAAATTTTAAAAATCTTTATTTCGGATATGAAAAAGGCGGGCTGGGCGATTAACATTACTTATTATGGAAGTGAAAGAATTCTATCCGCCGGGCAAATAGTTAAAAAGGCTTACCCTGCTAATTACTCATCTTTCGCTTTTTAAAGGAACTTTCAGGCCACCTAGAATACGGGGCTTCTATGGGTATATATCTTATGGCCAATTTCTATTGAGACCTTATGATGGGTAGTAAAGTTTTTGTGTTAATTAAGGAAGTAACTTACTGCCTAAATGTTGAAGGAAGATTAAATAGAAAGAGGTTGACTTTTCGATTGTATAGATAGTACCCAAAACTTGAAGAAAGATGAATCGTAGGAGCCAGGTGGCGTTAAGAAAAGAATCCGAATGCAGCCAAGATTAAGCAAACTACTACCGTGGCCAGAATGACAACCAAAACAACCACCATAACACTTAAAAAGCCGTTCAATACCCGTGTTCCGAAGGTGATTTGTTCATCCATGATTCATGTGGTTTAGTCTAATGTACTAATTAATGGCTATAATGTACACATTAACGTCTGACAATGTCACAAAAAAATGACTCTGTATTGCATTTTAAAGATGTGCGGCTAAAATTCTCGACCAAAGGTGAAATTCTTCTTATGCAGCTTTTTGCGGGCTTAATTTCTTGCTTAGCTCCTCCAGGGAGATCCCTTTGGTCTCTGGCATCATAAAGATGACAAAAAGGAGTTGTAACACCATCATAAAGGCAAAGATGCTAAATACAACACCAGGCCCTATACTACTAAATAAAAAGGGGATAGAAGACGGTATAATGGCTGCCAAAACCCAATGTACAGAACACCCAAAACTCTGTCCGTAACTTCTGAGGTGATTTGGGAATATCTCAGAGATAAAAACCCAGATCACAGAGCCTTGTCCTATGGCATGTGCAGCAATGAATACAAAAAGGAAAATGGCAACGGCCATGCCCTCCCATTCAAAGAAAAAGGCGCAGGCAACAAGGGTTAAAGAAACAATATAGCCTACAGATCCAATGTACATTAATTGCTTTCTGCCCATCCTGTCAATAAGGTAAATACCAATGAGGGTAAATACCATATTGGTCACTCCTATCCCTATGCTGCTCAACAACGCTGTACTGGCTCCCAAACCGGCTTCTTCAAGAATCCGGGGAGCATAGTATAAAAAGGCATTGATCCCTGAGAGTTGGTTAAAAAAGGCGAGTAAGAATGCCAACATTAATGGGAATCTATACTTGCGGATAAAAATATTTTCTCCCGGGATGGTGTTCAAATTCTCAGTTTTTACATCCTCCATAAGTTGGTCAATATTTGCTTTGGGGTTAATGCTGACCATTACATCTCTGGCTTCCTCAAAACGGGACTTGCTCAATAACCAGCGTGGACTCTTTGGAATTCCAAAGGCCATGAGGGTATAAATGGCTGCCGGGATGGCCTCAACACCTACCATCCAACGCCAGGCATTTTCTCCAATACCACTTAGCAAGTAGTTGGAGAAGAAAGCGATCAAAATACCAAATACAATGTTGAACTGGTAAAGGCCTACTAATTTCCCCCTGTCTTTGGCAGGAGCTATTTCTGAAATATAGGAAGGGGCGGCCACTGTGGAGGCACCAACACCCAGCCCTCCTATGAACCTGAAAACGGCAAATGTTATGGGGTCATTGGCAAAGGCGGATCCTAAGGCAGATACTGTGTATAGCACACCTATCCAGATCAATGTTTTCTTACGGCCAAATTTGTTCGTGGGGATACCACCTAATAAGGCCCCTACCACTGTACCCCACAGGGCCATTCCTATAACAACAATCCCATGAAAACTATCAGAAGATTGCCACAAGGCCTGCAGACTTTTCTCTGCCCCTGAGATAACCACCGTGTCAAATCCAAATAAGAATCCGGCTAAAGCAGCTGTGATTGAAAAGCGAAGGATCTTCTTGTCCATGGTGATATGGTTTTGTGTAAATCTATGTAAAATTCCTTCAATTAGTTCAAAAAGGAAATCACCTAAAAACTCAAATGTCCGGAAATATAGGATAAGATCTTTTTACTGGCCCCTTTCTGATCTTTAATATATTTTGCATTAATCTTTCCCATTCTCTCCCGTAAGGAATTATCCTTAACCAGATCATCAATGACCACTTTGAATGAGTTTGCTGAATCTACTACAGAAATACCACCCAGGGCCACCAGGTCCCTGGCTTCATTAAATTTGTCATAGGCAGGACCAATGATGACAGGTATCCCAAAAACGGCCGGCTCCAGGGTATTGTGAAGCCCGGTGGCAAAGCCTCCCCCTACATAGGCCATATCGGCATACGAATAAACCTTGGTTAACAGTCCTATGGTATCCAAAATAAGAACCTGATATTCGGATATGTCCAACTCTTCCATTTCCGAGTAAGAGACGCTCTTTCCGGGGATGGTTTCTTTTAACTTTTTGAGGTGTTCTTCTTTAATATCATGAGGTGCGATCACAATTTTTAAAAATGATTCTGTCTCCCTCAGATAATGTGCGATCAGGATTTCATCTTCCGGCCATGAACTTCCCAGGACGAGGCATCGAGAATTTCCTTTAAATTGTTCCATAAAAGTCAGGCTGTTGTCTCTTTCCAGGATCTCATTCACCCTGTCAAAACGGGTGTCCCCTGAGATAGAACAGTTTTGTAAACCTATACCTTTCAACAGATCTAAGGAAGTGGCATCCTGCACAAAAAGGTGGGTGAATTGCCTTAATGCGGTTCGCATAAAAGGTCCGTGCCATTTGAAGAAAATCTGATTCGAGGAAAACCTGCCGGATATCATTATGGTTGCAATGTCCCGCTTTTTTAGACCTCTAAGGTAATTAGGCCATACCTCATATTTTACAAAAACGGCCAACTTTGGTTGAACCATTTCAAGAAAGCGGGTAACATTTCTCGCAGTGTCCATTGGGAGATAAGTGATAAGATCAGCTTCCTTAGAATTCTTTTTCACTTCATATCCGGAAGGAGAAAAAAAGGTAACCAGAATCTTATGATTCGGGTATGATGACCTCAATTCTTTGATGACAGGGAGGCCCTGTTCAAACTCACCCAAGGAGGCCGTATGCACCCAGATAACATTGTCCTGCTTGTTCAAATGTTTCGCTACATATGAAAAGACCCCATGGCGACCTTTTATAAAAAGCCTCAGTTTTGAATTGAACAATGCCGGGATCTTCAATAGATACCAGCTAATGGAGACCGCAAGATTATAGAGGAAATACACCGATGCTTCGTTTGTCGCTAAAATACGCTTCTTTGTGAAATTACATTGTTAGCCGTTCCTTAATTTTGTAATTTCGCCAGCATAGTTTTAGGTATGAAGAAAATACAAATGGTAGACCTCGTAGGTCAGTATCAGGAGATCAAGGATGAAGTAAATGTATCTGTTCAACAGGTTTTTGATACGGCAGCTTTTATTAATGGTCCGGAAGTTCAAGCGTTCCAAAAGGAACTTGAGTCTTATCTTGGGATCAAGCACGTGATTCCTTGTGCCAATGGAACAGATGCCCTCCAAATTGCCATGATGGGGTTGGGGTTAAAACCAGGGGATGAGGTCATTACAGCCGATTTTACCTTTGCTGCTACCGTGGAGGTCATCGGACTTTTAGGACTTACTCCGGTATTGGTAGATGTGGATCCTGAAACATACAACATTGATCCGGTGGCCGTTGAAAAAGCGATCACTTCCAAAACAAAGGCCATAGTTCCTGTGCATTTGTTTGGGCAATGTGCACCAATGGATACTTTGCTGGAAATTGCAGAGAAACATAATCTTTTTCTTATTGAAGATAATGCCCAGGCCATTGGAGCAACCCATACGTTTAAAGATGGCCGTAAGAAGAAAGCCGGGACCATGGGGCATGTTGGTGCTACCTCATTTTTTCCTTCAAAGAATTTAGGATGCTACGGCGATGGAGGTGCTATATTTACAAATGATGATGATTTGGCTCATTACATCAGAGGTATCGTTAATCATGGAATGTACGAACGCTATCACCACGATGTGATAGGAGTTAATTCCAGACTCGATTCTATTCAGGCGGCTGTTCTGCGGGCAAAATTACCACGGCTAGATGCCTATTGCGAACGCAGAAGAGAAGCAGCCCGGAAATACAATGCCGCATTTCAGGGTCATGATGCTATTATTTTGCCTAAAACAGTAAATAATTGTGGAGGAATCTGCAGTACATGTGATTGTCATGTCTTTCACCAGTATACGCTTAGGATAACTAATGGAAAAAGAGATGCCCTGGCATCTCATTTAGCTGAGAAAGGCATCCCCTTTGGAATATATTATCCTATCCCGCTGCATAGTCAGAAGGCGTATAAGGATGAGCGTTATAAGGAAGCAGATTTTCCTGTGACCAACCAATTGGTTAAAGAAGTGATCTCCCTTCCTATGCATACCGAATTAGATGATGAACAAATAGTATTCATCACTAAAACCATACTAGATTTTATCTGAACAGCATGAAAATACTTGTAACAGGGGGCCTTGGATTTATTGGCTCTCATACCTCAGTTGAATTACAGAAAAAAGGCTATGAAGTTGTGATCATCGACAACTGTTCCAATGCCTCAGAGGAGGTCCTGGATGGGATCACTGCGATCACGGGAATACGACCACATTTTGAAAAGATCGATCTTAGGAACAAAGGAGATGTCAACGACTTTTTCCAGCGACATGCGGACATAGATGGGGTTATTCATTTTGCAGCCTCCAAGGCAGTAGGAGAAAGTGTGGAGAAACCCTTGCTGTACTATGAAAATAATTTAGGTACCCTGGTATACATTCTACAACACTTATCCAAGCAGAAAAAGGCTCACTTCATCTTTAGTTCTTCCTGTACGGTCTACGGTCAGGCAGATGAAATGCCCATCACTGAAAATGCACCGGTGAAGCCCGCTGAATCTCCCTATGGAAATACGAAGCAAATAGGTGAAGAGATCATACAGGATACCTGCAAGGTAACACCGCATGTACATGCAATTTCACTCAGATATTTTAATCCTATGGGTGCTCATCCCAGTGTTGAGATCGGTGAGTTGCCTACCGGTGTGCCCCAAAATCTTGTTCCTTTTATTACCCAGACAGGGTTTGGTTTACGGGAAAAACTATCGGTATTTGGAGATGATTATCCTACTGAAGACGGCACTTGTATAAGGGATTATATACATGTTGTTGATCTTGCAAAAGCCCATGTTGTGGCTTTAAAGCGGCTTATTGAGGGCAAGAATAAAAAGAACTATGAGGTTTTTAATGTGGGGACCGGCACCGGAAGTAGTGTACTGGAAGTGATACATAGTTTTGAAAAGGTCTCCGGGAAAAAATTAAAGTATCAAATAGTGGGAAGAAGGCAAGGAGACGTTATTAAGGCCTATGCAGACACCTCTAAGGCCAACTCCATACTGGGCTGGAAGGCCCAATCTACGCTAGATGAGGCCATGCTTTCCGCCTGGCAGTGGGAGCAAAAAATAAGAAAGGAGTAAATTAAATTCCCGCATTTAATGATCTGGTTCATGGCCGGCTTCGTATGTAAGATATGTCCCTGGAACACAAAACAAGTCTGGAGTTACTGCAGTATGCTGCGTCTATTGCCTTGTATGAAAAACTGGTAATTCAGTTAAAGAAAGATTTCGCGCTTGCGAATATTTCTTTAAATCTTCCTGATGAGGTTACACCCACGGGTTTAAAAACAATTCTCAAGGAAAAGATCTATATTTTACTAATGGAGCGCTTCCCGGAATACCTTAACCTGCTTTACGTTATTGATGTACCGGAAAAGGCCTTTTCTGCTATAAAAAGCACCAATGTGGTTGAAGTAGCAGAAGGGGTCAGTTTTCTAATTCTTAAGCGGGAATGGCAAAAGGTATGGTTAAAACAGTCCTATGGTTCCCGAGATAGGGATACTTAAAAGAATACCCTAATAAAAGGTATCCAGGGATCTGCGTAAATACTTTTATCTTCCTTGAACAATACGTCATAACGAATTCCGAAAGTAACCGGTCCGCTGGTATAACCAACCCCCAGGAACAGTACAGGAAGCCAATAGTTTTCCTTCAGATCAGGAACGTTATTTCCAAAGTTTCTGTGGACCCGCAATTGCTCAAATTCAGAAGATAATTGAAGGGGTCTTATAGGATTGTAATAGGCCAGCACCCCTGCGCCATAGGCAGTAAATTTACTAGCTCCAAATTTCGCATAGTTAAAACTCACATTGCTTCCCAACGCAAATTGATCGTTGAACTGATAAATGGCACTGGGAGCTGCCACAATATTTACAACATCATTTCCAAATCCCACACCAAAGGCACCACCAAATCTCACCTGGCTCCAAAAAGGATTTCCGGGACCGTATCCCTGAGAAAAACAGCTCATAAAAGCACTCCCCAAAAAGCTTATAAAAAGCAGATACTGTCTTTTATTAAAATGAAGTAACTTCATGGATGGAAATTCGGAAATATTAGAACGCAAGATCATTCTATAAAGTATTTAATATTGTATTTTTGATTAATTTTTACGAAAGAAAGAGCACAATCATCCATGGATAAATATTCCTTTTTAAACGCTGCCCATACGTCCTTTTTTGCTGAAATGTACGATAAGTACCTTTCACATCCGGATAGTGTTGAGCCTAGTTGGCGGGCCTTTTTTCAAGGCTTTGATTTTGGTATGGAAAGCGCCCTCGATGAGGTAGGGATAGACTCACATACCGGAACGGTAACCTTGTCTAACGGACAACAAGTTGAAATTCCCGAGACCCTTCACAAAGAATTTCAGGTAGTCCGACTTATTGATGGGTACAGAGGTCGGGGACATTTGTTTACCGCCACCAATCCTGTTAGGGAAAGACGAAAATACACTCCTACACTCGACATTGAAAATTTTGGCCTTTCTGAAGCTGATATGGATACGGTATTTAATGCCGGGGAGATCATTGGAATAGGACCAAATACCCTTAGGGAGATCATAGGGAATCTCCAGAGGATATATTGCGATGCCATAGGGGTTGAGTACATGTATATTAGAAGTCCGGAACGTGTAGAGTGGATTCAAAAATTTTTAAATAAGAACGACAATCATCCCAATTTTACGACGGATCAGAAAAAATATATTCTGAGGAAACTTAATCAGGCGGTCTCTTTTGAAAGTTTTCTACATACCAAGTACGTAGGACAAAAAAGATTTTCACTTGAAGGGAACGAATCCCTTATTCCGGCTGTAGATGCAATTATTGAAAAAGCCTCTTCCTTAGGGGTAAAACAATTTGTAATGGGTATGGCCCACAGGGGCAGGCTCAATGTCTTAACCAATGTTTTTGGCAAGGCGGCAAAAGATATCTTTAGTGAGTTCGATGGCAAAGACTATGAGCAAGAGGTGTTTGACGGAGATGTAAAATACCATTTAGGATGGACCTCTGAGCGAACCTCTGAAAATGGAAATAAGATCAGTATGAACATCGCTCCCAACCCCTCTCATCTGGAGACCGTAGGTGCAGTGGTAGAAGGTATAACGAGAGCAAAACAAGACGTTCATTTTCCGGAAGATTATTCCAAGGTATTGCCCATTGTTGTGCACGGGGATGCGGCAATTGCCGGACAGGGAATTGCCTATGAATTGGTGCAAATGGCAAATTTGGATGGCTATAAAACCAACGGTACCATACATATAGTTGTAAACAATCAAATTGGGTTTACTACCAACTATCTGGATGGCCGATCGTCTACCTATTGCACAGACGTGGCAAAAGTTACGTTATGCCCGGTATTGCATATTAATGCAGACGATGTGGAAGCGGTGGTGCATGCCTCCCTTTTTGCATTGGAGTACAGAATGCGTTTTAAATGCGATGTATTCCTGGATCTGTTGGGGTATCGAAAATACGGACATAATGAAGGGGATGAACCACGATTTACACAGCCAAAATTATACAAGGCAATTGCCAAACATAAAAACCCCAGGGACATTTACGCTGAAAAATTAGTGGCAGAAGGAGTAATAGGCAATGACCATGTAAAGCAACTGGAGGAAGAATACAAGTCGAGCCTGGAAGAAGAATTGGAGGATTCGAGGAAGGAAGATAAAACCGTGATCACACCTTTTATGGCTGATGAATGGAAGGGATTCGTGAATGTACGGGAATGGGAAATGATGGATGTGGTAGACACGAGTTATGACCGAAAGAAATTAACGCAGATCGCAGAGACCATTACCACGTTGCCAAAGGACAAGAAATTCCTCAGAAAGGTGGAAAAGTTAGTGGGAGATCGCAGAAAAATGTTCTTCGAAACCAATAAGTTAGATTGGGCCATGGGCGAACTGCTGGCATATGGATCTTTACTGGAAGAGGGTTATGGTGTTCGCATGAGCGGGCAGGATGTTGAACGTGGTACTTTTTCTCACAGACATGCAGTTATGAAAGTGGAAGAAAGCGAAGAAGAGGTAATGCTCCTTAATCATATTTCGGATAAACAAGGAGCATTTCAGATCTATAATTCCTTGCTTTCAGAGTATGGGGTTCTTGGTTTCGATTACGGGTATGCCATGGCAAGTCCAAAAACATTGACCATCTGGGAAGCCCAATTTGGTGATTTCAGCAACGGCGCACAGATCATGATAGATCAATACATATCTGCTGCAGAGGATAAATGGAAATTACAGAATGGCCTGGTCATGCTCTTGCCTCATGGGTATGAGGGCCAGGGTGCTGAACATTCCTCTGCCAGGATGGAACGCTACCTTCAATTATGTGCCAGGGATAATATGTATATAGCCGATGTTACTACTCCCGCGAATATGTTTCATTTGTTACGCAGACAGATGAAAAGTAATTTCAGAAAACCACTTGTTGTATTTACACCAAAAAGTTTGCTTCGTCATCCTAAGGCAGTTTCTACACTTGAGGAGATGGCGAATGGTAAGTTTGAGGAGGTCCTCGATGATCAGGAAGCCAGGGCGGATAAAATTAAGACCTTGGTTTTTTGTACAGGGAAATTCTATTATGACCTGTTGGCAACCAGAGAAGAATTGAATAGAACCGATGTAGCCCTGGTACGATTGGAACAGTTGTTCCCACTTCCCTCTGATAAAATGAATCAGATCATTAAGAAATACAAGAGTGCTGACGACCTGGTTTGGGCCCAAGAGGAACCCAGAAACATGGGGGCATGGTCTCATTTGATGATGCATTTCAAAGGAGCTCAAGAATTCCGTGTGGCTTCAAGACGCTTTTATGCTTCACCTGCTGCGGGTAGTTCCGTACGTTCCAAAATGAGACATCAGCAGGTCATTGATTATGTTTTCGACAAGACCAAGGATAATATGACGAGACCGGCCGTTAAGAAATGATCTGAAGTATGAAGAAATCTCTTTTACCGCTTTTACTGTTCTGTGGTGTGGTTTTTTCTCAAGAAGAAATGCCGCAATACGCAAATGCCTTATCGCAGTTCGCCTTTCTGTATAATGCACAAGATTATCAGGGGGTCTATGAGTTGTATGATGAGAATATGAAAAAGGCACTTACTCCCGAAGAAAACAGGCAATATTTAGCGGGCAATCTAAATCGCCTCATGGGGAATATAAAAGAATGGGAGTTTGTGGGATTTAATAAGGGGGCCCATGTATACCGTACATTGTTTGACCGGGCAATGTCTGATATCATGATCTCATTAAGTCTAAAAAATAATAAAATTAGTGGGTTTTACATGTCCCCTCCAAAACCTTTTGGGGTACCTATCCTAGAAAGAAATAGCACAAAAATGATCATACCCTTTGAAGAAGAGGTTTTTGTATATTGGGGAGGTACTACCCTTGAACAGAATATTCATGTGGGAGAAATTTCGCAGCAATACGCCTATGATCTGTTAATGGTTAAGAATGGATCCTCTTATGAGGGAGATCCGAATAACAATGAAAACTATTTTGTTTTCGGAAAAGAGATCATTGCACCTTGTGATGCGCGTGTGGTTTTGGTTGTTAAAGGAATAAAGGATAATATTCCCGGGGTGGAAAATCCGGATCAACTGGCGGGTAATTACATAGTCTTGCAAACCGAAAATGAAGAATATCTTCTTCTGGCTCACTTAATGGAAGATTCAATTTTGGTGGAGGAAGGACAGGATGTTCTGCAGGGTGAAGTGTTGGCCTTATGTGGTAATTCAGGAAATTCAACCGAGCCTCATTTGCATCTAAGTTTACAAAATACCATTGAAGAAGAAGATGGTGTAGGAGGGAAATTATTTTTTGATCAAATATTGGTCAATGGAGAAATAAAAACAGATTACCTTCCTGTAAAAGAAGATTTTATTAGAAATTTGGAGTAATCAACTCATTACAAAAAGTAGAACGAATGATATTAGAAATGAAAGTTCCCTCTCCGGGAGAATCCATAACGGAAGTGGAGATCGCCGAATGGTTAGTGAAGGATGGAGATTATGTGGAAAAGGATCAGGCTATCGCCGAGGTGGATTCGGACAAGGCTACCCTGGAATTGCCGGCTGAAGAGAGCGGTATCATTACCCTTAAAGCCGAAGAAGGTGACGCCGTTGGAGTAGGGGAAGTGGTTTGTCTAATAGATACAAGTGCCTCCAAACCCGAAGGTGCCAAAGAAACAAAATCAACCTCTGAAGAAGACACCGCTGCAAAGGCTTCTGAAGAAAAGGCGGCTGTCGTAAAGGATAAGAAGCCTGCCGAAACAGCAAAGACCTATGCCAGTGGCTCTCCTTCTCCTGCAGCACGTAAGATCCTTGATGAAAAGGATATTTTGGCGTCAGCCGTACAGGGTACCGGAAAGGACGGACGTATTACCAAAGAAGATGCCATGAATGCCGTTCCATCAATGGGTTCACCAACAGGAGGTAAAAGAGGAGAAACAAGGACCAAACTATCCATGTTACGCCGTAAAGTAGCGGAACGTTTAGTAGCAGCCAAGAATGAAACGGCCATGCTTACGACATTTAACGAAGTAGACATGTCCGCTATTTTTGAGTTGAGGAATACGTATAAAGAACCGTTTAAAGAAAAGCATGATGTAGGCCTTGGCTTTATGTCCTTCTTTACCAAAGCGGTGATCCGGGCATTACAATTATTTCCTGCCGTTAATTCAATGATAGATGGAAAGGATATGATCACCTATGATTTTTGTGATATCAGCATTGCAGTTTCTGGCCCCAAAGGCCTTATGGTACCAATTATCAGAAATGCCGAGAATTTGACCTTCCGTGGTATAGAGGCCGAAGTAAAACGCCTCGCTATCAGGGCTAGGGAAGGCCAGATCACTGTAGATGAAATGACAGGAGGTACCTTTACAATTTCCAATGGAGGTGTTTTTGGATCCATGTTATCCACACCAATTATAAATCCACCCCAAAGCGGGATACTGGGAATGCATAATATTGTTGAAAGACCAGTTGTTAAAGATGGTGCGGTAGCCATAGCACCAATCATGTATGTGGCGCTATCCTATGATCACAGGATCATTGATGGGAAAGAATCCGTTGGCTTTCTGGTAGCAGTTAAAGAAGCCCTTGAAAATCCTGTTGAACACTTAATGGACGGCAATATAGAAAAGGCATTGGAAATGTAGTATTTCTTCAATACGGAAGCCTTTTTGGTAAAATATGCTCCTTTATTTCTTCTTTTTAAGGTAAAGAGTAGCAGTCTTATAATCTATGATGGCCCTTCCTTTTTGCAGTACATCGGCACCTATGATCCCATCTACGGGTAAAGCCTCGTGAGTTATGAGCGCTTCATTTATATGAGACAGATCAAAGAGTATGATCTTTGATTTTTTTTGCTTCCAGTTGCCAATTTTTAAAACGTTCTTGGTAGATAGTTGCGTCTCCATATTGGTGGCACCAGCCCCTGCTGCCTTCACTTCAGATTCTTTGGAGATGAGGTGGAAATTTTCAATTTTGTCGAGCCCCACGCAGGAATTAGAGGCGCCGGTATCCAGAATAAATCGGCCATTCACTCCATTTATACTGGCATCAAGTTCCAGGTGATGGGTAGCAGTAAGCGTTAAGGGAATGGGAATGTACTTTTTCTTTTTCAAATACTTTTTTAATGCCGCCATCAATCTAAATTTTGATAAAGATAATCCTATTTTTGTTGCATGCTCATAACAGATACACATACCCACCTCTATAGTGAAGCTTTCGATGAGGACCGTGAAGCGGTTATCAAAAAAGGAATAGACAAGGGAATTGAACGGTTTTTTATTCCTGCCATTGATTCGGGATATACACAGAAAATGCTTGATCTGGAAAAAGCGTTCCCGGAGAATGTATTTTTAATGATGGGTCTACACCCAACACATGTAAAGGAAAACTATATAGAAGAACTGGCTCATGTAGAGACCATGCTTCGTCAACGATCGTTTTGTGCCATTGGCGAAATTGGTATAGATCTCTATTGGGACCGGACATACTTAAAAGAACAACAAGAGGCATTTAAAAAACAGATTGCCCTGGCAAAGAAATACAAATTGCCCATAGTAATCCATTGCAGGGACTCCTTCGACGAAATATTTGAAGTGCTTGAGGGCGAAAAGGGTGATGATCTCTACGGTATCTTCCACTGCTTTACCGGAAGTTTGGAACAAGCGCAGAGGGCCATCGGTCTAAATATGAAACTAGGCATTGGTGGAGTAGTCACCTTTAAGAACGGTAAAATTGATCAATTTCTGAATCAAATAGCATTAAAACATATTGTCCTGGAAACGGATGCACCGTATTTGTCACCTACACCTTTCAGAGGGAAGCGTAATGAACCGGTCTATCTTATGGAAGTATTGAATAAACTTTCAGATATTTACCAACTACCCGTTAATGAGATAGCGTATAGTACAACTGAGAACTCAAAAGAGGTTTTTGGTATCTGAGCTAGCAGTATGCTATAACGGTAGAAAGGAAAGAACTGTAAATAACATATCATTGAAGAACAAGAAAAGCAAGATCTTGTTGATCTACACGGGTGGCACCATTGGAATGGTGAAGGAATATAAGTCGGGTGTATTAAAAGCATTCGATTTTAAAAAATTGGTTGATAATATTCCGGAATTGGGACAATTAGACTGTGACATTGACAGTGTTTCCTTTAAGAAACCGATCGATTCATCAAATATGAACCTTTCTCATTGGATTTCAATTGCATCAATTATAGAAAGGCACTATACTTCATATGATGGTTTTGTGGTCTTACATGGGAGTGATACCATGAGTTATTCTTCCTCGGCCGTGAGCTATATGCTAGAGAATCTTGCTAAACCGGTAATATTTACGGGTTCTCAGTTGCCTATAGGAGATCTGCGGACAGATGCTAAAGAGAACCTGATAACCTCAATACAAATTGCGGCCCTGAAGGAAAAAGGGGAAGCTGTTATTCAGGAAGTAGGTCTGTATTTTGAAAACAAGCTATTTAGGGCCAATAGAACTACTAAAATTAATGCTGAGCAATTTGAGGCATTTGCGTCATTGAACTATCCAATTTTGGCAGAATCTGGTGTACACTTAAAAGTGTATTATGAGAATCTATGGCGACCAAGCAAAAAAAAGCCACTGAAAGTTCATACGGCATTAGACAATAGGGTTGCCATTTTAAAACTCTTCCCCGGATTTAGCAGGGAGTTGCTCCAGAGTGTACTCAACATTCCTGATTTGAAAGCACTGGTACTGGAGACCTATGGAGCGGGCAATGCGCCTACAGATCCCTGGTTGTTGTCCGATCTGAAAAAGGCAATTGCGACCGGCTTGTACATAGTGAACGTTACCCAATGCTCCGGAGGTGGCGTGATCATGGGGCGCTATGAGACCAGTAAGGAGTTAGAGCGCATGTCCCTTATCAACGGAAAAGACATCACCACGGAAGCTGCTATCACCAAACTTATGTATCTTCTGGGAAGTGAGGTTTCGGCAAAGTCTTTTGGTACTATTTTCGAAACATCTTTACGTGGTGAAATGACCCAAAATTAACTACCTAAAATTTTAGTAACTAAGTTTTTTTTTGTTTCTTACTCGCCCTTAAATTAAGGGATTTAGAGAGGTGGCCGAGTGGTCGAAGGCGCACGCCTGGAAAGTGTGTATACACCAAAAGTGTATCGAGGGTTCGAATCCCTTCCTCTCTGCAAATGTTTAATGTTTTTACAAAGAGGGTTGTTCAAAAATTAGGAATTCTAATTTTTCCAGTTATATTTGTCAAGTTGACATTTACTAGTCGTTTTATATCCTGATAACGCAAAACATTTAATTTTTAATTGTATATTTTTATATCTTTAACCTTATTAACTAACTAAATTTAAGTTGAACAAAATGAAAAGATTATTCTCGATCCTGGCTATGGCTGGGCTATTTGTACTAAGCACAAATACGGTAAGCGCAAAAGCGAATGCAATGGTTTCTAATCTGTCTGCAACTGTATCCACAGCTGTGATGACAATTCAAGATACTGCTGCGGAAGAAATGGTAGAAGATTCAGAGAAAGGCTTCACCCAAGTTTTAAAGGAACAGTTCATTCAAGGGGGTGCAGGCTTCATGGGAATTGTACTTTTATGTTTGATTCTAGGTCTTGCAGTAGCAATTGAAAGGATCATTTATTTAAATATGGCAAGCACCAATACCACCAAATTGAAACAACAAGTTGAGGATGCCTTGGCTACGGGAGGTATAGAAGCTGCCAAAGAGGTTTGTAGAAATACAAAAGGCCCTGTTGCCTCTATCTATTATCAAGGATTAGATCGCGCACAAGAAGGGGTAGAATCTGCTGAAAAGGCTGTTGTGGCATATGGCGGTGTTCAAATGGGTCAGTTAGAGAAAAATGTTTCCTGGTTAACACTATTTATCGCGATTGCTCCGATGCTTGGTTTCATGGGGACAGTAATTGGTATGATCCAGGCTTTCCAAAAGATTAGTGCTGTAGGTAACTTAAGTGCCTCACTGATTGCTGGTGATATTCAAGTAGCATTATTAACAACGGTTTTTGGTCTTATTACGGCTATCATACTTCAAGTGTTCTATAACTATATCATCGCTAAGATCGATGGCATAGTAAATGACATGGAAGACTCATCGATCACATTGATCGATATGTTGGTAGATCACAAAAAATAATAAGATCCTAAAATCAAGATATTATGAATAAAATTGTAAAAATAGTCTTAGTAGTTTTGGGTCTTCTATCCGCGGTACTGTGGTATTTCTTACCTGGTTCAGAAGTGCCTGCAGGAGAAGCGGCACAAAGTGGGGCAATAAGCGGAATGTTCACCATTACCTTTATTCTTTTGGGTATTGCAATAGCAGTAAGTCTGGTATTTTCCTTGCTGACCCTGTTCTCTAACCCACAAAGTCTGAAGAAAACACTCGTTGTTATTGGATCCTTCTTAGTAGTTTTAGTATTTTCTTATCTATTGGCGTCAGGCACCGATGTGAGTCTGGAAGAAATGGCCGGTAGAGGGATAGATACATCAGAAACAACTATAAAGAGAATTGGAACCGGACTCAATTTATTCTTTTTCCTTGTAGCTATTGCCATCGGGGCAATGCTTATAGGCGGTGTTAAAAAGATGACTAACAAATAAAATAATTAAGTATGTCTAGAAGAGGAGGACCACCAGAAGTAAATGCAGGCTCCATGGCAGATATTGCCTTTCTATTGCTGATCTTTTTCCTGGTAACAACTACCATAGAAACAGATGCAGGACTAGACAGGATGCTGCCACCAATGGATCCGCCAGAGGATATTGATGTAGTGATCAAACAGAAGAATATATTTACTGTAAACATCAACAAAAGCGGTCAATTGCTTGTAGAAGAAGAACTTACTAATTTAAAAGATCTTCGTAAAAAGGCAATGTCATTTTTGGATAATGGGGGAGATGGAACCTGTAATTATTGCAGGGGCAGAAAAGATGCTTCTTCTTCTGATAATCCTTCAAAGGCCATCATTTCGTTAAAGAATGACAGGGAAACGAAATACGCTACCTATATTACCGTTCAAAATGAGTTGGTTGGGGCCTATAATGAACTTAGGAACCGGGAGGCTCAACGCCTTTACGGTAGAGATTTTACAGAGATGGAAGCACAGTATTTGAACCCGGAAACTGCTTCAAGCATTCGGGATGATCTGAAAGACAAAGTTCAAAGGATTCAGGAACTTTTCCCTCAGAAATTATCAGAGGCTGAGACTTCATCTTCTAAATAATACACCTTAGAAACAGCATATTATGTCTAAATTCACAAAGAAAAAAGGGTCGGAATTACCTCCGGTAAATACAGCTTCTTTGCCAGATATTGTTTTCATGTTATTGTTCTTTTTTATGACAGTAACGGTAATGAAAGACAGTTCTTTAATGGTGGAGAATGTCTTGCCAAACGCTTCTGAAGTTAAGAAATTGGAGAAAAAAGATAGAGTTCTTTATATATATGTAGGTACTCCTACAAGAGACTATCAGAAAGTATTTGGTACTGAACCTAGAATTCAGTTAAATGATAAGTTTGCGAGTGTCAGTGAAGTGGGTGATTTTATCCTTGCGGAAAGAGCTAAGAAACCTCAGGAGCTTCAAAACGTTCTTACAACGGCTCTTAAAGTAGACAAGAATGCCAATATGGGTTTAATTGCAGACATCAAACAGGAATTAAGAAAGGTAAATGCCTTGAAAATAAATTATACTACTTATGAAGGCGATGCCTTTAGAAATGTTCAGTAGTATAATCACACATTAAATTTAGTTAGGAACGCTCCAATTTTTTTGGAGCGTTTTTTGTTGCCTTTTATTCAAATATCCTACCTTTAAAAATATGAGAAATGCCGTAAGCATAGCAGTAATGCTAATATTTTTTATACTGGCCGTAAACGCGCAGGAAGGAGATCAGGAGGTAGATCTTAACTATTTAGAAGATCAGTTTTATGTGGGTCTTACCTACAATTTTATACTCAACAAGCCAGATGGCATAAAGCAACAGAACTTGTCTTACGGCCTGCAGTTAGGATTTATAAAAGATATGCCCCTCAA
>JAHEHU010000103.1 GCA_024639765.1 Eudoraea sp. | reverse complement strand
TTGTATTTTTGGAAAATAGAAAATACCATGGGCCATGAAGAATTTTGGAAGTGTCTTATTGATCATATTAATAACAAGTTGTACAGGGATGAATCATGATATGCTTGTGATAGGTCATAGAGGGGCTATGGGGCATGAGACCGAAAATACACTTGCTTCCATCCAGAAGGCGATGGACCTGGGAGTGGATATGATCGAGATAGATGTTTTTAGGGTAAAAAGCGGGGAGATCGTTGTTTTTCACGATGAACGCTTAGAACGTCTGAGTAATGCCGGAGGTCTTATTGAAGATTATAGCATGTTCGAATTGCGAAAGGTAATTCTCGATGGGAATCACAAGATCCCAATGCTGCAGGACGTGCTTAAATTAATAGATCATAAGGTGCGCCTGAACATTGAACTTAAAGGAGCGAATACCTCAGATAGGGTGAATTTCATTATAGAATACTATATAAAGGAGAAAGGATGGAAATTAGAAGATTTCCTGATATCCAGCTTTAATTGGGAGGAACTGGAGAGTATGCGTTCCTATAACCCAGAAATTGCCATTGCCGTCCTTACGGAAGAAGACCCTGTACAGGCCATACCCACTGCTAAAAAATTGGGGGCTATTGCGATCAACCCATTTTATAAAACCTTAAATGCCGATACCGTAAACGCATTACATGATGAAGGGTTTAAGGTATACACCTGGACCGTTAATGAACTACAGGATATTGAATCGATGAGGTCTATGAAGGTAGACGGGATCTTCACCAATTACCCCGAGAGGGCCCACTAATGTACGATGTTATTGTAATTGGTGGCGGCGCAGCCGGATTCTATGGGGCAATCAATTTGGCTGAACTCAGACCAGATCTTAGAATAGTGATTCTCGAAAAGGGAAAACAAGTCCTTGGGAAGGTAAAGGTTTCTGGAGGAGGCCGTTGCAATGTAACCCATGCCCAGTTCAATCCAAAAATTCTGTCACAACACTACCCCAGGGGCGAAAAAGAATTAGTTGGTCCGTTTCATACTCACAGTAGTGAACATACGGTACAGTTTTTTCAAAAACACGGTATCGATCTAAAGATCGAAGAAGATGGAAGGATGTTCCCGGTTTCAAACTCTTCCCAGACCATTATCAACTGTTTTATGGAAGCCGTTGAGCGCTCCGAGATTGAGCTTATAAGGAATACTGTGGTCAGTGATATCATAGTTGCTTCTGCTGCTTCTGGACAAAGTCAAGTTTTTGAAGTGCAAACAAAAACAACATCCTACTTCGCAAAACAATTGTTGGTTACTACCGGGAGCAGTCCCAAAATGTGGAATATTCTTCAAAAATTAGGACATACAATTATAGAGCCGGTACCTTCATTATTTACCTTTAATATTCGGGATCCGCGTATTGAAGGTATTCCAGGTCTAAGTACAAAGGCCAGAGTAAAATTGGTAACCAGAGAATTACCTGGTAAAAAAATAACAGTATCCTTGAAAAGCACCTCTGAACGCAGTGAGGAGTTGGTTTCTGAAGGTCCGTTGTTGATCACTCATTGGGGCATGAGCGGCCCGGCTATCCTGAAGCTCTCTGCCTGGGGTGCGAGGATCTTACACGACTACCAATACCGCTTCAGGATACAGGTCAATTGGGTGCCGGAATATCACCAGCAAGGCTTGTTTTCATATTTTATGGAAGTAAAAGATATAGAAACAAAGAAAACGGTCTCCAGGACGCATCCATTAGATATTCCTAAAAGACTCTGGGGAAGATTAGTGCAGGCATCCGGTATTTTACCGGATCAAAAATGGGCAGATGTTTCAAAGAAGCAGCTACAGGAACTGGCCAGGGAACTCACAGCAGGGGAATTTTTAGTGGAGGGCAAAAGCACCTTTAAAGAAGAGTTTGTTACGGCAGGCGGGATCGACCTCAAAGAGGTCAATTTTAAATCTTTTGAGAGCAAGTTGCACCCCGGACTTTATTTTGCCGGAGAGATCTTGAATATAGATGCCATCACGGGAGGGTTCAATTTCCAAAATGCTTGGACGGGCTCTTATCTTGCAGCACAGGCTATAGCAGCTTCTTAGGCAAGATCCTTCTTTACCCAAGTAGGAAAAGAGATAATCCGGCTGCGGCAATTCCACCAAGTATTGGTCCCAAAACAGGCACCCAAGAATATGCCCAATCACTATCCCTTTTGTCTTTAATGGGCATAAGGGCATGTATGATCCTTGGTCCCAGATCGCGGGCAGGATTAATAGCATAACCGGTTGTTCCCCCCAAAGAGAGTCCTATGCCCCAAACAAGGAGTGCTACCGGTAATGCCCCCAAAGATCCAAGACCTATGATCTCTTCTGTATTGGCCATGGTCGCATCTGTGAAGAACAGAATGGTAAATACCAGCACAAATGTGCCAACGGCCTCACTAAAAAGATTGGATCCGTAATTGCGTATGGCAGGTGCTGTTGAAAATACAGCCAGTTTCAAGTTTTTATCCTTGGTAATGTCAAAGTGATCCTTGTACATGACCCATACAATCGCGGCTCCTATCATGGCCCCCAGAAGTTGTGCCAGAAGGTAAGATGGAACTTCTGACCATTCAAAACTCCCTGCAACGGCCAACCCAATGGTAACGGCCGGATTAATATGTGCGCCACTATAGGGTCCTGCAACTACGACGCCTACAAAAACAGCAAAGGCCCAGGCTGTTGTGATCTCCATCCAACCGCCGCCATGACCCTTGGTTTTCTCCAAAAGAACATTGGCAACAATACCGCATCCAAGAGCTAGTAAAAGAGCGGTTCCTATTAATTCTGCAACAAAAGGTGTCATAGTAAATTTTTAATTTTCATTGGCCCAATATTCCAGGGCATTTATGGCTTTATGCCAGCCTTTGATCCCTGCTTCTATTGCTGTCCTATCGGGATTTGGTATAAATCGATGTTCACTTTCCCAAATGGCTTGAATTTCATCAAGATCATCCCAATATCCAACAGCCAAACCCGCAAGAAAGGCTGCGCCCATCACCGTGGTTTCAACAATTTTAGGTCGAACCGTAATGGCATCAAGAACATCTGCCTGAAATTGCATCAGCAAATTATTCACGGTGGCCCCACCATCAACCCGCAGTTCTTTTATTGAAATACCCGCATCGGCTTCCATCGCTTTTAGGACATCCATGGTTTGATAGGCGATCGATTCTAATGCCGCCCTGGCAATGTGGGCATAGGTGCTTCCCCTTGTAAGTCCAAAAACGGACCCTTTAGCATGCTGATTCCAATAAGGTGCTCCAAGACCTGCAAAAGCCGGCACAAAGTAAACCCCATCTGAACTATCTACGGAACAGGCTATTTGTTCTACCTCTGCAGATGAATTTATGATCTTAAGACTATCTCGCAGCCATTGAACAACGGCCCCTCCAATAAATATACTTCCTTCCAGGACGTATTGTGTTTTTCCATTGATCTGCCATCCCACAGTAGTGAGTAAATTGTTTTTGGAGACTATGGGTTTATCCCCAATGTTCATCAACATAAAACAACCAGTACCGTATGTGTTTTTAACCATTCCGGGTTTGGTACACATCTGACCGAATAAAGCCGCCTGCTGATCTCCGGCAATTCCGGCTATCGGAATTTCAACTCCAAGTAATGATTCTGAGGTATGGCCATAAACCTCACTGGAGGACCGTACCTCTGGCAAGATAGAAGAAGGAATGTTGAACATTTTTAATAATTCGGTATCCCAACTCAGGGTATTAATGTCAAAAAGTTGTGTACGGCATGCGTTGGTTACATCTGTTATATGTAATTGTCCCTCTGTCATCTTCCAAATAAGCCAACTGTCAATGGTCCCCATTAATAGATCGCCCGCTTCTGCCAGTTCACGGGCTCCCTCCACATGATCTAAGATCCATTTTACCTTGGTGCCGGAAAAATAGGCATCAATTACCAGACCTGTTTTCTGTCTTATAAGGTCTGACTTTCCTTCCTTCTTTAATGTATCACAGTAAGCTGCGGTTCGTTTATCCTGCCATACGATCGCATTATATACAGGTAACCCTGTATTCTTGTCCCATAATACTACTGTTTCGCGTTGATTGGTTATACCAATGGCAGCAATAGATTTTGGAGATATCTTTTTTTCATCGAGGGCCATCTTCATCATCTCCGCCTGTGTATTCCAGATCTCAAGTGCGTCGTGCTCCACCCATCCCGGCTTTGGGAAATGTTGAGTAAACTCTTTTTGTGCTGAGGAGACGATAGTTCCTTTTTTGTCGAATACCAGAGCCCTGCAACTTGTAGTTCCCTGATCCAGGGCCAGAATGTACGATTTCATATGGGTCCTTTGTTCTATTTGCTAGTTCACTATTCTAATTCAATAAATGTAAAGGAATTATTTTATTTAGCATAATTAGGATCTCCATCCGGAGGCCTGTGAATGCCAACAATTGATAACATTGAAAAAGATAGCAAATCAATTACTCAATTTAATACCCAGATCTTATAATTCAGGAGCATGGCAAAGCTCACCCAAAGCAAGTAAGGGATTAGTAAATACGCGGCGGGTCTGCTTACGATCTTAAACCATTTAATTGTTAACAGAAGTAGTGTCAATAAGACCAGAATAACCAATAAGGCCCAGAAAGGTTCTTGAAATCCAAAGAAAACTATGCTCCATAAGGCGTTGAAAAGGAGTTGAAACCCAAAGTAATAGAGGGCTGTTTTAACCCATATATGATAAAAACCCTTTGCCCACACCAATCCGGCAGCAATGCCCATGAGGACATACAGCAGGGTCCAGACAGGGGCAAATATCCAATTAGGGGGATTAAAACTTGGTTTTTTCAGGGTCGTGTACCAGGTATCTACTGAACTTTGAGTGGCAAAACCTGATAAAAAGCCAATAAGGAGGCAAATGGTAACGGCAATGACTATGTACAGTGCTTTTTTCTTCATTGGTAACCATTCTAAGTACCCTAAAATATGAATTTATTTTAATTGAAGCCGTGCCTAAAGTGTTGAAAAACTATCTTTGCATCAAATTTTCGCAGAATGAACGAACAGGATTTCATTCCTACAGAATATACAACAATGGTTACTTCCGGCGTTGCAACATGGAAGGCACCCAGTAATATAGCTCTGGTAAAATATTGGGGGAAATTTTCAGATCAGATTCCGGCCAACCCTTCCATAAGTTTTACCTTGTCTCATGCTGCAACCACCACTTCAATAGCATATGAAAGGAAGGAAAAGCGCAATGGGGGGCTGTCATTTGATCTTCTTTTTGAAGGGAAACCTAAGGAAGAATTTCGGCCTAAGATCAGTACTTTCTTTCAGCGTATATCTCAGTATTTGCCGTTTTTACAAGAGTTTCATCTAAAGATAGATACCAGCAATACCTTTCCTCACAGCAGTGGGATTGCATCCTCAGCAAGTGGAATGGCTGCCTTGGCTTTATGCCTTATGGATATGGAAAAAAGAATGATGCCTTCTATGAAATCTGACTTTTTCTTGAAAAAAGCATCTTTTCTTGCTCGTTTAGGATCTGGTAGTGCCTGTAGAAGTATTGGTGGGCCCATTGTAGAATGGGGTAAGCATCACGATCTTACAGACAGTTCAGATCTGGTAGGGTTACCTTACCAGGGTAAGGTGCATGAGGTATTTCAGGGGTTTCAGGATACCATTTTGTTGGTCCACAAAGGAGAAAAGACCGTAAGCAGTACGGCAGGCCACGCTTTAATGAACAATCATCCGTTTGCTAAAGAGCGCTTTGCCCAGGCACACAAGAACTTATCAAGAATACTCTCAATTTTCGAGACCGGAGATCTTGAGGAATTCATAGAAATAGTGGAAAGCGAAGCTCTTACCCTACATGCTATGATGATGACCAGTGTGCCCTATTTCGTACTAATGAAACCACAAACTTTGTCCATCATTGAAAAAATATGGACGTATAGAAAGTTAAGTGGTGTGCCTTTGTGTTTTACCCTCGATGCAGGTGCCAACGTTCATCTGCTATATCCTCAAAAAGACAGCAATAAAGTTTTGCAATTTATTAAGAATGAGCTTGTTGTGTATTGTGAAAATGGGCAGTATATTTGCGACCAGGTTGGCGGAGGTTCTGAGAAAGTCTGATCTTTAAGGCCATCGTATGTAATTTAATGCTATTTTTATTTTGCATAACAGCAAATAGTTTATGAAAGGACCTCTCTTTTATTCTAAGATCCTTCTCTTCGGAGAGTACGGGATCATTAAAGATTCCAAAGGATTATCTATTCCATATAATTTCTTTAAAGGTGCCTTAAAGACCCAGAAAACCTTATCCGAAACCGGGAAAAGATCTAATGATAGCCTTAAGAGATTCGCCGAACATTTAGCAAGAATACAGCAGGATGACCCTTCTTTGGTAGCCTTTGATATTGAGGCCCTTAGAAACGATCTTGACAAAGGGATGTATTTCGACAGTTCTATTCCTCAGGGTTACGGTATTGGTAGTAGTGGTGCTTTAGTGGCTGCTATTTATGACAAATACGCTAAGAACAAGATCACCATTTTAGAAAATCTTACCCGTGAAAAGCTATTGAGATTAAAAACCATTTTTGGAAAGATGGAATCCTTTTTTCATGGTAAATCGTCTGGATTAGATCCTTTAAACAGCTACTTAAGTCTGCCCATACTGATCAATTCTCAGGACAATATTGAGTCTACCAGTATTCCTTCCCAGAACCAAGACGGGAAAGGAGCGGTCTTCCTTATTGATAGTGGAATTACCGGCGAAACCGCTCCTATGGTCCAGATCTTTATGGAAAAAATGAAACACGAAGGGTTTAGGACCGTGCTCAAAGAAGAGTTCATCAAACATACAGATGCCTGTGTTGAAGACTTTCTTGCGGGCAACGTAAAATCCTTATTTGGAAATATTAAACAACTCTCTCATGTTGTTTTAGACCATTTTAAGCCTATGATCCCTCCGCAATTTCACAAACTTTGGAAACAAGGGATCGAAACAAATGACTATTATCTAAAATTATGTGGTTCCGGAGGAGGAGGTTATATCCTGGGGTTCACAGAAGACATTGAAAAGGCCAAGACTGCGCTTAAGGAATATCGCCTGGAAGTGGTATACAACTTCTAATTAAACAACAATGCTTAGCAGAAAGAACAAACTCTTGCTTTTGAAGCTATTGAGTTTGTTTTCCATAGTACGAGGATATAATGTATTGATGATCGTTATTGCTCAATACCTTGCATCCATTTATATTCTCGCTCCAGATCTTCCCTTACGACAGGTTGTTTTTGATCTAAGGTTGTTTGTCATTGTTTTCGCATCTTCATTGGTGATTGCAGGAGGTTATATAATCAATAGTTTTTACGATTCGGAAAAGGACCTTATCAACAAACCTAGAAAGTCTATGCTCGATCGTCTGGTGGGTCAACGAACGAAGTTGAGTGCCTATTTTATACTAAATTTCCTAGCAGTTCTTTTTGCAAGTTATGTGTCCTTTAAAGCAGTGCTCTTTTTTTCCGGCTACATTTTTGGTATCTGGCTGTACTCACATAAATTGAAAAAAATTGCTTTTGTTGGGAACCTAGTTTCTGCCTTTCTGGCCATTACCCCTTTTTTCGCGGTATTCGTGTATTACAGGAATTTTGAAACGGTGATCTTTGTCCATGCAATTTTCCTTTTCCTTCTTATTTTGGCAAGGGAAGTGATCAAGGATATGGAAAATATTGCAGGAGATATGGCACAAAATTACAAAACCATCCCCATCCTTTATGGCACTTCTTTTTCAAAAAAATGTATTACCTTATTGGTGATACTTACGCTAATCCCTGCCCTATTGCTGATCTATACCTTTGATGTGGGCTTTATGTACCTCTATTTTATTGCGAGTATTGTTCTTTTGATTTTCTTTTTGGGGTTGTTGTGGAAGTCATCTACCAAAAAACATTATGTATGGTTACATAATATCCTTAAATTAATAATTATCATAGGGCTATTCAGTATCTTATTGATCGATGTGGACCTGGTATTAAATCGGATTTTATAATGGAGTCTTTACTTAATGTTGCCCTGGCTCAGATAGCACCTTCCTGGTTAGACCGTGATGCTACCCTTGAGAAAATAAAGACCTATATAAAGGAAGCAGCGGCTAATAAGGCTGAATTGATTGTTTTTGGAGAAGGCCTTTTGCCAGGATATCCCTTTTGGCTTGCATATACAGATGGTGCCAAATGGGATCTGAAGATCAATAAACAACTTCATGCGCACTATGCACAAAATGCCGTACAAATAGAGGCAGGGGACCTAAATGCAGTTTGCACGCTGGCCAGGGAATGTTCTATTGCCGTGTATCTCGGTATCATTGAACGGGCCGGTGACAGGGGAGGCCATAGTTTGTATTGTTCGCTTGTTTATATTGATAATATGGGGACTATACAATCTGTTCACCGAAAATTACAGCCAACTTATGATGAACGCCTAACCTGGGCTCCCGGAGATGGTCATGGTCTACAGG
>JAHEHU010000214.1 GCA_024639765.1 Eudoraea sp. | reverse complement strand
AGACCGGGATATCGCTCAGGTAGAAAGAGGTATGGTCAGACGGGCCTACTCCAGATTCATTTAAAACCAATTTAAACCCCGGATTAGAAGCATTTAATACCTGGGGCCATATGGGAGAGGTCCCGGTACCGCTAACCGAAAGCGTTTTGTCTTCCCTTAACCTGCCCACCATATCCAGGTTAAACATATAGGAAACCTGTCCAAGATCGAGTGTGGGGTTTTTTGTAAAAAAATTCGAGCCTAACAGTCCCATTTCCTCGCCCGAAAAGGTAATAAACAAATAGTTTGTAGCTAGTTCTGCATTCTTGATCTTATTTGCCAAATCGAGCATAACAGCCACGCCACTGGCATTATCATCTGCCCCGTTATGTACCTCCGGTTCGCCCCTGTACAACGAACCTTCGCCTCCATATCCCAAATGGTCATAATGGGCACCTATCACCACCGTATTTGAAGATTTATTATCAATAAAACCAATGACATTAGTCCCTGTTATTGTGCTGTCACCGGGCTCTTGAAAACCAATTTGTTGATGCGGGTCCTTTCTGGGCTTAAAAGTAAAGGTCTGGTAATAGGTTCCTGCATTGCCTTTAGGGTCGAGTCCTATTTCAACCATCTGTCCCATGATATATTCTGCAGCCTTGAGTTCTTCTTCAGTTCCGGTTTCCCTGCCTTTGAATTCATCACTTGCAAGGACCGCAACCTCTTCCTCCATAGTGGCTGGTTTGGGCGATTCGGTTTTACATCCGAAGGCTAGTATAAAAAATACGCCAAGAATTATTTTTTTCATCCGTTTTGCTCCTAAATTTGTTCAAAATTAAGCATCCTATGAAAACTTTGGTGTCCTTCTTCATTTTATTGACCATTTTTGCCTGTAAAAGCGAATCCAAAAAAGCGCTGCCGGAGAAAGAAAAGCTTTCTGTAATGGCAGGGGCCGACACCCTAATCTATCCGGAAGAAAAGCACTTTAAGTCTATACGCCAGGTTACTTTTGGCGGAGACAATGCTGAAGCTTACTGGAGTTTTGACGATAGCAAACTGGTTTTTCAATCTAATAATTCCGGATGGGGAATGCAGTGCGACCAGATGTTTCTGATGAATTTCCAGGAGACCTTCAGGGATAGCAAACCCCCAATGATAAGCACTGGAATGGGGCGAACTACCTGTGCCTATTTTCTTCCAGACAACAAGCATATAGTATATGCATCGACGCATCTGGTCAATAAAGAGTGCCCTGAAGTTCCCTTACGCAAAAACGGGAAATACGTTTGGCCGGTATATGATTCCTTCGACATATTTGTGGCCGATCTCAAAGGCAATATTGTTACGCAACTTACCAGCGAGCCGGGCTATGATGCGGAAGCCACGGTTTCTCCCCTGGGAGACAAAATAGTATTTACTTCTACCAGAAGCGGAGACCTGGAATTGTATACTATGAACTTAGATGGAACAGAAGTCTTGCAAATAACCGATGAGTTGGGTTATGACGGAGGTGCCTTTTTCTCTCCTGACGGTAAAAAAATCATTTTCCGGGCCTCAAGGCCGAAAACAGAGGAAGCGATAAAAGAGTATAAAGAATTACTTGCCCAGGGATTGGTACAACCTACAGAAATGGAACTTTTTATATGCAATTCTGATGGCAGTGATTTAAAGCAACTAACTTTTCTGGGTAATGCCAACTGGAGTCCATTCTTTCATCCTTCCGGAGAAAAAATACTGTTTTCAAGTAATTTTGAGGCCGAAAAGGGCTTTCCTTTTAATCTCTATCTTATTGATATAGATGGCAAGAATTTAGAACGGGTTACACATGGAAAAACTTTTGATGCCTTCCCGGTATTTTCCAATAATGGCAAATTCCTGTCTTTTTCAAGTAACCGTAATAATGGCGGAACCCGTGATACCAATTTGTTTATTGCTGAGTGGCAGGATTAAGAAGCAGAAAACTGTATCTTTGCAGCCAATTTGAAATAGCCAGAGTAAGAAAATGAAACACATTCGTAATTTCTGTATTATCGCCCATATAGACCATGGCAAGAGTACTTTGGCAGACAGGCTGTTAGATTTTACAGGTTCTGTAACAGAACGGGAAAAGAAAGAACAGCTTCTGGATAATATGGATCTGGAGCGTGAACGTGGTATTACCATTAAGAGTCATGCCGTTCAGATGGAATACGAACATGAAGGCGAGGCCTATGTACTTAATTTAATAGATACCCCCGGCCATGTAGATTTCTCCTATGAAGTATCCCGCTCAATAGCGGCTTGTGAAGGTGCCCTTTTGGTAGTAGATGCGGCTCAAAGTATACAGGCCCAGACTATATCGAATTTATATCTGGCTCTGGAAAATGATCTCGAAATTATTCCGGTTTTAAACAAGGTCGATTTACCTTCTGCCAATCCGGAAGAGGTAACAGATGATATTGTAGAATTATTAGGGTGTAAGCCTGAAGAAGTAATCCCGGCCAGTGCCAAAACGGGTATCGGTATTAAAGATATTCTGACCGCCATTATTAATCGTATTCCTGCGCCAAAAGGGAATGTTGATGAACCCTTACAGGCCTTAGTCTTTGATTCGGTTTATAACCCTTTTAGGGGTGTTGAGACTTATTTCAGGGTAATAAACGGGTCAAT
>JAHEHU010000032.1 GCA_024639765.1 Eudoraea sp. | reverse complement strand
TCTCTATCCCGGTCTAGCCCATAAAACGCAAAATCTGCATGTAGGTACCCCACAGCTCCTATTTCACCCTCTTCCACCAGGTCCTTTGCCTTTTGGATAGCAGGAATAAAACGACTCCACAAGGCTTCCATTAAAAACACCTTATGCTTCCTGGAAGTATTGATCATTTGTTGTACCTGCCCAAGGTTCACCCCCATTGGTTTTTCACAAAGAACATGCTTCCCGTGCTCCATGGCCATGATGCTCCACTTTAGATGTTCAGAATGAGGGAGCGCTATATAAACTACCTCCACTTCTTCGCATTTAAAAAGGGCCTCATAACTATCAAAAACATTAGGGACCTTAAATTCTTCTTTAAAAGCAAGAGCTTTCTGTATTGATCTGGAAGCTACCGCCATAAGGGCAGCATCAGGAATAAGGGTCAGATCTCTTGCAAATTTATCGGCTATATTTCCTAGACCAATGATACCCCATCCAACGCTGTGAGCCATATTTCCTTCTTATTTTTACCAAAGTTAATGAATATTACTGCTTATCTTTAGTGGCCAATAGAAACAGTGAAAATTAGATGGACATTTCCTTCAATATCAACGAAGATCATAACAAACTTCAGCGTTCAGAATTAAAGAAACAACTTGCCAAAGTTTCCCTTGGTGGTGGAAAGGCTCGAATAGAAAAACATCATGCACAGGGTAAATTAACAGCCAGGGAGCGGATCAACTATCTGGTTGATAAGGGCTCTGAGCAGATAGAGATCGGAGCTTTTGCAGGACAGGGTATGTACAAAGAACACGGGGGTTGTCCTTCCGGAGGAGTGGTAGTGGTTATTGGTTACGTACAAGGAAGGCAATGTGTTATTGTTGCTAATGATGCCACCGTGAAGGCCGGTGCCTGGTTTCCCATTACCGCTAAAAAGAATTTAAGGGCTCAGGAGATTTCTATTGAAAATAAACTGCCCATCATCTACCTGGTAGATAGTGCGGGGGTGTATTTGCCCATGCAGGAAGAAATTTTTCCGGATAAGGAGCATTTTGGCAGGATCTTTCGCAACAATGCTGTGATGAGCAGCATGGGTATCCCCCAAATATCAGCCGTTATGGGTAGTTGTGTAGCCGGTGGCGCTTATTTACCCATTATGAGCGATGAGGCACTGATCGTAGATAAAACCGGTAGTATCTTTCTGGCAGGAAGTTACCTTGTAAAGGCAGCCATTGGTGAGAATGTTGACAACGAAACACTTGGTGGTGCTACCACCCATTGTGAAATAAGCGGCGTTACCGATTATAAGGCCAAAGATGATAAGGATGCCCTTGATACCATTAAAAAGTTACTTGACAAGTTTGGAGCAACTCCTACAGCCGGATTTAGCCGAACAAAGGCCATCCTCCCTAAGGAAAAACAAAATGATATTTTTGGCCTCCTTCCAAAATCGAGATCTGATCAATATGATATGCTTGAGATCATTAAGCGATTGGTGGATAATTCCGAATTTGAACAGTACAAGGAAGGGTACGGAAAGACAATACTTACGGGCTATGCAAGGATAGACGGTTGGGCCGTGGGCATTGTAGCCAATCAGCGAAAGGTGATCAAAACAAAAAAGGGTGAAATGAGATTTGGAGGTGTTATCTATTCCGATTCTGCAGATAAAGCAACGCGTTTTATTGCGAATTGCAACCAGAAAAAGATCCCCCTGGTCTTCCTGCAGGATGTTACCGGATTTATGGTGGGCAGTAAAAGTGAGCATGGCGGCATCATTAAGGATGGTGCTAAAATGGTGAACGCCGTAAGCAATTCTGTGGTCCCCAAGTTTACGGTCATCATTGGTAATAGTTACGGAGCAGGAAATTACGCAATGTGCGGAAAAGCTTATGACCCCCGACTCATAGTTGCCTGGCCCAGTGCGGAGCTTGCCGTTATGAGCGGAAATTCTGCAGCAAAGGTGCTATTGCAGATTGAGACTGCTTCCTTGAAAAAACGTGGCGAGAAGATCACCGCTGAGAAAGAAGCCGAGCTTTTCAACAAGATCAAAGAACGATACGACAACCAGATCTCTCCTTATTACGCCGCTGCCAGGTTATGGACAGATGCCATTATTGACCCCCTGGATACAAGAAAATGGATCTCTATGGGCATCGAAGCTGCAAATCACGCACCTATTGACAAATCCTTTAATATGGGTGTACTTCAGGTATAATAAAGTTATTCAGCCCAAATGTGGTTACCTATTTAGTGCTTAACTTACCTTAATTGGAGACAAGGGAGTTTGTATTCTGGACCTTGAATAATTCCTGGTTTACATCCTTTAGTTGCAATTTAAACACCTTTACTTCTTTTCGTTGCGACCTGGTACCATAGTTGGAGTAAATGGTTGCCTTAAAAAAGGTTGGCGTTAAACTCTTGTTGCCCAGGTATTTTAAATTGACTTGCCATGTTCCTGTGATGCTCCCGTCTATCAGGTATTCCTCACAGGAATACCCTTTCATTTTCTCTTCCCTAATTCTATTGGGATCGGCAAGAATGCTATGTTCCCAGTTGAAATATTTATTTTGAGGATTTACGAATTGTAACTCAAATTCTGCTTCACTATCACTCCACTCAAATACGAGTCTCGTGCCTTCAAAATCGCTATTCAGAGAGGGACCTTTTGAAAAGTCTTTCCCGGTAAGATCCTTGCCATGAAGTTGTATTAAATTGCTGAATTCCCGTTCCAGGAGTGGGGTGAATTCCTCGTCCTCTGCCCTAATAAAGCCTTCACTAATAAGGTAATCATACCGAGCATATAGTGATGCTGCTTTTTTGTAATCGTTCATGTCTGTATAACTTAGCGCAAGGTCTCTGTAAGACTGCGCATAGTTTGGGCGGAGGATAAATACTTCTTTAAACAAATTGTGCGCCTTCTCTGTTTCACCCAATACCTGATAGAGATAGGCCAATGATTTAAGTCCTACCGGATTATCTTTAAACAAGTACCAGTGATTCTGAATTACTCTATCTGCAAATGCTTTATCTTGCCATTTTGCCGAAAAATATCCGAAAACATCAAGAAAGTAATACGGTGAACCTCCATAGGTCTTGGATTGGGTTTCATACAAAGCCTTTGCCTCATTCTCAGAAGAGGTGGCGTAAAGGGCCTTTAAATATTCGGGGAGATTTTTAGCTGCCTGCTCTTTGGAAATTGCGGTTCCTTCATAAATGTTGTTTCGTAGCAATGCCTGATCAAAAGGGCCACCTGTTCTTGGATCCCGGAATGTATTGGCCCCTTTTGTGTTTATGACAATGACACCACCATTTGCTTTCCCACCGTATTTGGTAACCAATCCCAGGCCACTTAATATGGCGATGCGCTCTACATTTTCTATCATTACGAAATCTGGGAACTGATCCAGGATCATTCCATCCACATCATAGATAGCAGGGAAAAACCCTTGTGAGGAACCCCTTAGATAAATAGTAGGTTTTGTAAAAGCATTTGGCAGGCGCTCTACTCGTATCCCAGGAAATCTGTACTGGATGGCCGATGCCAGATCTATCCCCCCATAGATAAATCGAGATTTATCTAATATCCTCACTGCGAAACTGGTAATATCCTTATCCAAAATTCCGAAGGCCGTTTGAATCAAATTTTTATTTGAATTGTATTCCTTCCTGAGTTGATCCTGACTTTTGATCTTCGTTTTTTCAACAACCACCTCATCTAATACATTAACAGCAGTGTTCATTTTAATATTTAAGGTAGACGTTACATCTTCTACCACGATCTCCATATCTGAAAGGCCCGGATATGAAAATATGACAAGGTCGCCCGGGCTGGTTGTTAACTGATACATGCCTTCGGCATCAGTTCTTACAATTTCCCCTGTCTTTTCAGATTGAACTTCTGCATTGATCAGAGGAGTATCCATATTGGTAACCTTTCCACGAATAGTGAGGTTTTTTTCCTGTGCCTGGCTGGCTCCGGTAAGACATAAGAGTAGTAAGGTAATAATAGAGTTTTTCATAGCAATAATCTTTAATAGATAGAAAGAAATCGCAGTAGACGCGAATACTTTTTATTTAAAAATACGAATTTTTTTTGTCTATTTTACAAGTAGCGTAGACAGTTGTTTTGTCTCATCACGGGTAGTAAAGTGCACCACGATCTCTTCCACAGTTTGATCTGGATAACCAAAATTTTGATACAGCGAACATTTTAGAACCAGCGGTTCCTGATTGGTTATGTCGATGTTACCAAGATAGGTTGCATTCAAAATCCATTTACCTTGCACGCCTTCTCCATAAAATTCGAATTCTTCCGAGGTATAGCCATTAAGGATCTCGTCTTTCATACGTTCCGATGCAGACAATCTGTTATGTTCCCAGTTAAAGTAGCGCTTTTGTGGATTTACAAACTGTAGATTGAATTCAGCTTCAGGGTCACTCCATTCAAAGACCAGTCGCACATTATACTTCAAATTATTTAAAAGTTCAGAAGGTAGCTGTGACAAATTCAACCTATTTCGCTCCAGAAAAACCAGATTTCGCATTTCTCTCTTTAAAGTTTTCTGGACACCAGTGGTATTGAGTGATGGGTACTTCTGTGCACGATCCAGATCCAGAAGCAGGTCAATAGCATTTTGAGGCTCATTTAGCGCCCTTTTTGCCAGGGCAATATCTAGATATGCCTGTACATTATTTTTGTTGGTTCTTAAGATCTCATTGTTGATCCGTATAACCTCCTCATGAAAATTTAATGGCGACAGAGCCATGGCCACGCCTCTGAGCGTACTCACGTCATTTGGAAAAAGTTCAAGAACGGAAGATATAGTGGTTGCTGCCATTTCAGTATCCCGGGATTTGAAATAGTCATACGACTCGTAAAAAAAATTCATATTACTGCTATGGTCAGATCGCATGTTGATGTATTCACTATATGCTTCAGCCAAAGAAGCAGTTTGTTCCAGCTTTTTTCTTACATCAGAAACAGCGTTGGCAGTAGCATCCGTTGACTCTGAATAGATATTGTCTGTTAATCTGGCCAGATCAGCAGGCTCTCCATTTTGTTTAGAGATCATCGCCGTTTTTGTAGTGATGAGGATGACACCATTAGCTCCTAAACTACCGTATTTATTGGTAGCTGCATACCCTTTAAGGACAGAAATTGAAGCAATATTATCCGGGTTCACATAATCGAAGCTTGTCTGGGCTCCGGCCCCTCTGGAAGAATCCGACTGCCGCTGTGGAACCCCGTCAATGACCACCAAACTATAGTTATTATTTAAGATAGACGTATTAGACCTCATGGTTGCTTTGCTAAGATCTTCTGTGTTCCCAAGACTCACATTAGAAAATTTATTTAACACAGCCTGCGAAACATCTGTCTGTATAGGCGTAATGGTTTCTTCGTCTATAGATTGAACGGCATAGCCTATTTTATCCTCATCTTCCTTGCCATACGCCGTGGTCACCTCTGCACCGGCTCTTTGTCTTTTTTCTATGAGAACAACCTCTTCCAGGGAAACCACATTAGCCTCTAAAAAGACGGCCAATGACTGCTCCCCTGCAATAGGGATCACCTTATACGTATTGTTAGCCCTGCTCGATAAAAGCAGACTATCTCCTGGTTGGGCCTCAATACTAAAGCTTCCATCGGCCAGTGAACGAATGGCATTTGACAGGCCTTTGACCGAAACCACCACATCTGGCGCCGGGGTATCATTGATATAGACCTTTCCTTTGATCATTAAAGCATTGCCAGATTCCTTCTTCTTTAAACTACCTATATTTTCAGGTAGAATGGCGGCAAAGTCCATTAATCTATTCCGATTGATCAGCGCAGTCCTTTTTAGGAATTCTTCATCACGGTACGGAGAACTGTTTATCAAAAAACTTTTTGCCGGCAGATTGGGCGTATCGGCTTCATACACCCTGTTCCCGTCTGTAAATAAATAGATATTGGGATGTTCGGCTCTATCGTTGATAAGGGCATAGACATTGGCCCCGTCGTAAATTACCGCCTCAAGGTCTTTTTTAAGAAGGTCCCAATCACCATTCTTAATTTGATACTTTTTCTCTACGGTGGCAATATTAAATAAGATCAATTGCACCTCCTGATCCGGCACCCTGCTGAAGACCTTTTCCAAAATAGAAAGATCCTTGCCGAGGTCTCTGTCTTTCATTGATAGAGAGGTGTCCCAGAATATAGTGGTATTCTTATTTTCACTTTCCTGCCCAAATAGATCAGAAATGACGAAGATTAATAGAATAATTATGGCAAGCTGTCTCATTATTTCAATTTCCTTGATGGGCTTGTATACGTGGTATAAGGAGCAGTTCTGTCTGTCTTCCATTGACATATCTAAATCCTTCAGAACCATAGAATCCTGCTTCTTCCAGCATTATTCTGATATCTCGTTGCCATTCCGGGATGTTTACCGTAGCATTCAACTCAATAGCGTACACCGTATTTGGGTTTAAAGGATAGTTCTCTCCATCATCTTTCATTACGCCACCCTGGGCATCCCACATCCCTATTGTGGTACCAGCAGAATGTCCGTAAAGACCTAAAGGGTGGGTGTAAATGGAAGGACGCAAACCAGCTGCTTTTGCCTGGGACAGCGCTGTGGATAGTATTTGATTGCCAGTTAGGCCATCTTTCATGTTATTCGTTAAAAAGTCCTGTACCCTATTCCCCTTTTCTAATGCTTCCACAAGGTATTTTGGAGGAGCCGTTTCCTTTGGAAGGAGTACGTATGCCAGTTCCTGGCAATCTGTGTTTAGCCTTAGATATGTGATCCCAAAATCGCAATGTAAGAGATCGCCTGGTAAGATGACCATGTCCTCAGGCCGTCCTGAGAATGAATACAGATGACTTACCAAAGTTTCATTAGATCTTTGAATGTCTACGGTGGGGTGAAACCAGGTCTCCAATCCAAGATCTGTGACTTTTTGACGCATCCACCATTCTACTTCAGAGGTTGTTGTGATCCCCGGAGTGATCACCGCTTCCGAAAATGCTTCTTTTATGATGTTATGAGTAATGCTTACCAACTGGTTATAAATAACCATTTCTCGCTCTGTGCGCGTCTCTATCCACCGGACAGCCAGCTGCTCGGCAGAACCGACTCTTTTTTTGTATTTGGAAGGCAAATACCGCATAAATTCATCATAGTCTGTCTTATCTAAGCCATCCGCAATATTATGATCTTTGGAATAGTTCAGCCCTATTTTCACCGGGTCTCGTAATTCAATGAGTTCTATAAGACGCTTCCATTGGTCTGGTTCCTTCTCCTTATCCCATGCAGATTCTATGTTCTTTCCCACATTATAGCGGGCAACAGCAAGTTTTTCAATAGTGTTTTTTGCGCTATCTCTATAAAAAAGGAGAATGGTTCTGCGGCGGGCATTAAGCCACGTTGCCGGCAACATCGTCCTCAATACAGGGTCCTCATTGTATTCCCTGGAAATGACGATCCACATATCAATTCCTGTTTCATCCATTATTTGGGGTAGAAGGATATTGAAGCGATCTGAAAGGATCTCATCCACTACTTGTGCTCGCTCTTTCTCAGGAAGAATATGTTGCGAAGTAGCTACAATTGAGTAACAAAGGAGGCAAATAAAAAATAAATATTTCATAAATGGACGAATTGAATTTCTGCTACTAAATATATTTAAAAGCTTTCTATCAGAAAACCTCTGAATGAAAATACTTTTTTAAACTAAATGCATAATAATACTCATTTATATATGCAGGCTTCGTCTGAATTTCGTCGTGCTTTGATCTATGCTGTAAAAAGCATTCAAATTTCCACAGGGATAGTGTATCTGAATCTGCAAATAACTACTCAGAGGAAGTAACCAGGGCAGCCTTAATATCTTTTCGCCGTAACTTGCCACCTTCAGCACGCAGAAGTTTTTCTACCTCAAAGATTTCTTTCGGTTTTTCCACTTTCTCCAGCGTAGTTACTTTTTCAATTTGTGATCTTAGTGAGGCCTTGTCTACCTTACCCTCTACCAGCAGGACCAGTTTTTCTCCCAACTCATCATCGGGAATGCCTGTAACTATGAATACTCCGTCTATGATGGCCCTTAATTTTTCTTCAATCTGTTCAGGAAACAATTTTACCCCTCCAGAATTTACAACATGATCCCAACGACCTATCCATTTAAATTCAGTCTCGGAAACCAATTGTACAATATCATTGGTATTTAGGCAATCTACATCTAATGAAGGGGCATGTATTTGAAGACAATTTCTATCGTCTTCAGAAACGGTAATCCCCGGCAAGGTGCGAAAGATATCTGAAGTTCTTTCGTCATTTTCAGAAATGGATACATTGAGTGGTCTTACCGCAATATGAGAGCAGGTTTCAGTCATACCATAGGTCTCATAGATCTGTGTTGATATGTTTTGCACTTTTGTACGCAGTGCTGAAGAAACAGGAGCACCACCTAACAAAAGTAGTCTGACCTTAGAAATGTTTTTCAGTGACCTTTCCAATTGCATAGGAACCATAGCGCATAAATCGTATGACTTGGATAGTCCGCTTAGTGGCGAAGATGAAGGCGGTACATGGTCCAGAGATAATCCCAATACTATGGCGCGCACTAACATCATTTTTGCTGCAATATGGCTAGCAGAAAGGCACAATAGCGCGCTATCCTTCTCCCGTATTCCGAAATAAGACGCCGTAGCCAAAGCAGAATTTACCATGGCTTGCTTAGATAGTGTAATATTCTTAGGGGTCCCCGTTGATCCGGATGTCCTCACTACCAGAGAATCATGAGGTGAGAGCCAGTCCATGAGAAAGTCTCCTATTTTCCGCTCTTCCTCATTCCCTTCTTTTATAAGGCTATAGGCTACATCGTTTAACTCGGAAGGATTAAAGTGACTCCCCTCAAACTTAAAATTCTTATGTATGGTTTTGTATGATCTATCCATTTGTCTGACTTTCTAAAAACACTTCTCTGGTGGCCACTTTGCCCGTCAACCTTTCCTTCCAATTCTTCCAGCCGTATTTGCGTGCAAAGAAATAGATCAGTAACGGGAAAATGACAAAAACAGGAACCAGGATATCCCATCCCAGAACTGGGGATGATATGTCCCGATAAATTGAATTTGTTTGAAAAGCTGTCCAGTCTGCCGTTACCAATAACGCACCAAAAAGATTGTTTGCAGCATGAAAACCCAAAGCTAGTTCAAGGCCTTCATCCATGAGGGTTATAATCCCCAGAAAAAGTCCGGTACCAATATAAAAGATCATGATTCCGGGACCCAGGGTACTTACCTCAGGGTTGCCAAGGTGCATTAACCCGAACAAAAGAGAGGTTACCACTAAAGGAACCCATCTATTCCTAACCAACAGACCTAGACCCTGCATCATATGCCCCCTGAACATATACTCCTCAAAACTCGTTTGTAAAGGAATTAATAATACGGCAATGACCGCTAATTTTAAAAATGGTGCCAGCTGGAAATTAAATTGAAATTTCTCCGGTGAAAAATAAATATCGGTGCCGGTAAGGACTATTGTAATGGCACCCCAAAGAAAAAAGGAAAAACCAATTCGTTTCCAATCTATCTTTTTACGAGACGTGGTGAGTGCTCTAATGGACTGTAATTGTACCAGTTTTACCCAACCAAGTAAAAAGAACAGTCCCAGGGCCAATGGTACCAGTAATATGATGAGCACTAAATTAGCTCCTAACTTATCTATGAGATCTGCCATCATTACATCCACACTTACCGGAGAATAGATGACAGAAATATAGTTGAGAATCATAAAGCCAATAAACCCCAGCGGAAGTATCCAAAATTTCCACAGGCTGAAACTCCCTTCATACCCTTGTTCTATGTACATATGTCCTTAATTAATTTATAATTCCATTCTAAGTTATTATTATAGAATATCTTACCGTCTCTTACCTCAAGCGGACTTTCGATATTATTTGTAAAAAGACCACCTGTTCCCAGGCCTTGTGGTAATGAATTCTCCAGGGTAAAGGTCCATTGCGCAATGGCATTGAGCCCTATGTTACTTTCAAGTGCACTGGTAACCCACCATTGAATCCCTAATTCTTTTGCTAAAGTAATCCATTCCAAACTACCAGCATACCCGCCTATCAAACTTGGTTTTAGTATAATATATTGAGGGGCTATCATTTGTAGCAATTCTCGCCTTTTTGTTTCATCAACTACCCCAATTAATTCTTCATCTAGTGCGATATCCATAAATCCGGAGGCACAAACTTCTTTCATTAAGTAAAGATTATTTGGTTTTATGGGTTGCTCAATTGAATGGATATCTAGCTTTGAAAGTTGCTCCAATTTGTGAAATACATCTTCTTTCCCAAATGCTCCATTGGCATCTACTCTCAGTTCTATCTCTTCTGGCGTAAATCGTTTCCGTATATCCTTTAAAAGCGAAAGTTCCTTATCAAAATCTATTGCCCCTATCTTCAATTTTATGCAACTGTATCCGCCTGAAAGCCGCTTGGCAATCTGTTCCTCCATAAAAGCCTTATTTCCCATCCAGATGAGCCCATTGATAGAGATGGGCTTATTCTGCGCTGTAAATTCGGAAGGGAATAAAAGAAATGGATCTTCAGAGGCAAGCGATCTGTATGCCTGCTCTAATCCAAATTGAATACTAGGGAACATAACGAGGTCTAACAACAAGGACGCTAACCCATTATCAATATGATCGCATACCCATTGTAATTGTGCCTCGTACTCGTCTACATCATCCATGCTTAGGCCCCTGAACATGGCACATTCACCTATACCTTGTTGCTTGCCATTCTCAAGGATCAAAAACCAGGTTTCTTTTTGGGTTAAAACCCCTCTGGAGGTTCCGCTGGGTTGTTTAAAATTAAGCCGGTATTTTTTATAGAACGCTTTCATGCCAAATTGGTGCAAATTTAGCTATATTTTGCCTCAATTAGAGTGGCTATGAAAAGTATATCTGGAAAGGTTATTTGGATCACCGGTGCTTCTTCAGGGATTGGAGAGGCCCTTGCATATGAATTAAGCGCCATGGGAAATACGCTTATTCTGTCTGCTCGCAATGAAGAACGAATGAAGGAAGTTGCAGCCCGCTGTGAAAATCCTTCTAAGATCCACGTTATCCCTATGGATCTGGCCAATTTTAATACTATGTCGGCACTTGTATCTCAAGCCATTGCAGCAACCGGTCATATAGATATCCTGATTAACAATGCCGGGGTTAGTCAGCGTTCGTTAATTGCGGACACGCATTTTGATGTTTACAAAAAACTTATTGATATAAATTATCTAGGTACTGTTGCATTGACAAAGGCAGTATTGCCCTACTTTATAGCCCGGAAAAAAGGTCATTTTGTAACTATAACCAGTTTAATGGGCCGCTTCGGCTCCCCTTTTCGTTCTGGTTACTGCGGTGCCAAACACGGTCTCCACGGGTTCTTTGATGTCCTTAGGATGGAGCATGAGAAGGACCATTTACAGGTAACATTGGTGTGTCCCGGATTTATAAAAACAAATGTGGCGGTAAACGCATTAACAGCAGATGGAAGTCCGCAGAAGGTAAATGATCATGCTACTTCAAAAGGTATGGACGTTGACATCTTTGCCAAAAAATTGATACACGCTGTGGCACGAAAGAAGCATGAAGTTCATATTGGGGGAAAAGAAGTGGCAGGGATCTATTTAAAGCGTTTCTTTCCCAGGTGGCTGCACCATGTGGTACAACGGAGTGAGGTGGTCTGATCAGACCACTAAAGATTCTCCTATACCAGGAAGGTGAAGTTTCTTCCCTGCTTTCTCAAAGGCTTGTTTTGCTTTTTTATGATCAATTTCGATATACCCGAATGTGTCATAATGATAGCCAAGTACCTTATTACACTCTACAAATTTGGCTGCCAACACTGCATCTTCAATGCCCATCGTAAAATTATCCCCTATAGGAAGTACGGCAAGGTCTAAGGTGTGTTGCATGGGGATGAGTTTCATATCCATGGTAAGCGCTGTATCTCCTGCGATATAGATGGTTTTTCCATCTGCGATCAGAATGAAGCCTCCCGGCTGACCACCGTATGTACCATCGGCAAATGAGGAAGTGTGTACAGCCTGCACATATTTTACAATCCCAAAAGGAAATGACCGGTTACCGCCATGATTCATGGGGTGCGCCTTTAGTCCCTTGTTTTCAAAATACATGGCAATTTCATAATTACTTATGATCACCGGATCCGATTGTTTTGCGATCTCTTCCACATCGAGCACATGATCCTGATGCGCATGGGTGAGTAATATGTAGTCTGGTTTTAATCCTTTTATGGAAATGGTGTCAGATACCATAGGATTACCTGTAATAAATGGGTCTATGAGAAGGGTGTGTTTCTCTAATTCCAACAAAAGGGTAGCATGGCCAAGAAAGGTGATCTTCATAAGGTTGTCTTTTGTGGCCCTAATTTATTTAAAATTGAACCAAAAGCGAACACCTTCTGTAGATTTATCAATATTTAAGGTGGATTGTAACTGATTTACCAGTCTATTCATTAGCCTTATACCCATTGAAGAATTGGCACGATCTTCAGAATCTTCCGGAAGTCCTATCCCGTTATCTGTATATTCAAAAAAGCCCTGATCCCCGTTCTTCCTTAGATGTATGTAGATCTTTCCATTTTCATCATCCTCGGGGAAAGCATATTTAAATGAATTGGAAACAAGCTCATTGAGGATAAGTCCAAATGGAATGGCCCTGTCTATATCTAGCTCCACCCCTTCTGCATCAATGGTAATGTTAATATTGTGTCCGCCCTTTTTAAAGACAGATTGTACACTGTTCACCAGGCTTTCAATATACCCCTGCATTTCGATCACTGAAAGGTCATCGTTCTGATATAATTTTTGATGGATCAGCGCCATGGCCTTTACCCTGCTCTTCCCTTCCTCCAGTGCTTCAATAGCTGCCTTACTGCGTGTATTCTTTGTCTGAAGCGATAACAGACTGGAAACCATTTGCAGGTTGTTCTTCACCCTGTGGTGGATCTCTTTTAAAAGAGAATCTTTTTCGACGAGAGAATTTTCAATGATGTGTTTTTGTTCGGCAATGAGTCGTTGGTTCTTTATACTTTTTAAATAGGCGAAAACAAGTCCGGCAAATCCCAATAAGGTAAAGATCAGCGAAATAAATACCAGATTGCTCCGCTCATCCATTGCTTCCATATCGCTTCGGGTCTGCTCCATTTCCAATTTCTGCTTATTGATCTGCCTACGAGAATCCTCAAGGTTTTCTTCTGCTATGATCGCGGCTATTTGTTGTCGTTTAATGGAAGATTCATTTACTTCCAGCGAATCTTGAATACGCACATTCTTTTGCAGGTAAAATGCCTGATTCTTAAAATCGCCCATACGGTCATAATAGGCAGCAAATAATCTGTTCTTCTTAAGGATATGTTTGGTCTTGGTGAGTTCCAGGTCAATTTCCAGGTAATCCTTGGCCATCCTTAACTGATCTATACGCAAATGGCTTTCAGCCAGCGCCAGGACGTTTTCATTTACCTCGGAAGAAGTCCTACCGATGTTGTTTTCCTCTATAATGGAAATACTGGTTTCCAAATAGGGAATAGCCTTCTCAAACTGTTTCATTTGAACATAGCATTTTCCAATATTACCATCTATGATCCCTTTGAGAAGATTTGCCTGAATGATCTCATTTTCGGTCTTTACGGTACTCATGTCATTGTTATAGACATCTATATACCCCATGGCTTTGGAAAAGTGTGTAAGTGCCGTTGAAGTGCGTTTATCTAATAAAAGGTAATTTCCAATGGTATTATAATATTGGGCCAAGCCATAATAATCATTTTCTGCCACCGTCCTCTTATTTTCATGGATATAATCTTCCATGGCTTGCTTGTGAAGACCTAAATTGGAATAGATGTCATAAAAAGATATATTGTTCTTTAATCCCAGTTCTCTTTTCTGTTTTCTGATGTCTACTTGTTTGTCATAAAGTTCTAAACGGGAATAGTTAGCATCTAACAGATCTAGCAATAATTCTTTGGTTTTGATATCCAACTCATACTTATCACTGTATATTTTTGTAGATAGTGAAACGCTCTCATCGAAATTCCCAATGTCAAAGTAGATCTGGGACTGTATCAGTTTGTATTTTTTTATAGCCGGGGTATCATTTGCTTTTTCAGAGTTCTTTATATATCGCTTAACCGTATCTAACCAATCGTAGGCAGAATAACTGTTGTATCGATTTGTGGTGGCAAAGAAATAATCAAATCTATCAGATACTGAAGATTCGTTTTGGAATTTAACAAACGCATCCTCCTCAAGTGGATCTATATCCTGAGCGATACCCATGCATACTGTAAGGATAAAAAAGTAAAATGCTAATGTGCCAAGCCTTTTTGCCATAACATGCCTAGAACTTTGTAATGCTGCTGCGTTTTTCAATATTTATGGAAGGAAATCCTCCTTTATAATGCGCCGTTCAAACTTACCATAAATTAACGGTCCGGCTAAAAAATTGTTGTCAACCAAGGGGATTGTGTGGTTATTTCCAACTCCCCAAGGGATTGCCTAATAAGTCCATTCTACATGGAATTATACTATAGTGCCAAGTTCAACGATACATTTCCTGCTAAGACCTGCCAATCATAGATCAGACCATACTTTTATGCAAAGCCTACAGTAGTGGTTTAAAAAAAAGGTAAGATTTGGGAAGTTCCTGAGAACACTTCAAAAGTAACAGTAAGCACCCTAAGATGTTATGATTTGTTGTGAACCTTTTGTTTTATGTTGTGAAAGTGCCCTTCGCTGTATGTGAAACGCTTTGTAACAGTTTTTTTGTCCATCCAAAACAGAGGTATTGAATATAAAAATGGTCTTATCGTTGATGACAAGACCTACCAAGAATCCTGGATAAAATGTAGAAAACTAAAGGGCATTAGGCTTTTGAATGCCGTTGGTAACCCGGCTTTCAGAAAATTATGCTGAATGGTCTTTCAATAACGCTATGAATTCATCGCAGAGATGATAAATTCTTTGAATTCCTTGGAAATAGGGATCAGCGTGTTGTTGATCATAATATCTTTGGAATTGATCGCATCAATATGATCTACATTCACAATGTATGACTTATGGGCCCGGTAGAACTTATGTTTTGGCAGCTTATGTAAATAATCCTTTAGTGGGGATCTTACAAGAAACTTCTTGTCTACTGTGTTGACCTCCAGATATACATTATCTGCTTTGATAAACTGTATATCCTCAAATTGGATTCGATAATACAGGTGTTGTTTTTTAACAAATATGGAATCTTTAAGAACGGAATTAGATACAACCTGTTCCTCTTTTGTCGCTGGAGCGCCTTCGCCATTCGACTTTTCAGAATAATCAAAATTAGATAACGCAATTTCAATAGAGGTATACAGATCCTGTTGCTCAAAGGGTTTTACCAAATAGCCATTTGGTTTTACAGTCTTGGCATTTTCTACGGTAGCCCTATCCGAGTTGGAGGTCACAAATATGAAGGGAATATTATATTTTTCCCGTATATGTTTTCCAAGATCGATACCTGTCTTATCTGATGCCAAAATAATGTCTATCAGCACCAGATCTACATGGTTGTTTTTAAGGACTTCTTCAGCTTGTTCGTAAACAATTACATTGTCTACAATCTCATAGCCTATCTCTTCGAGCATCGATTGCATATCGTCAGCAATGATCACGTTGTCTTCAACAATAAGAATCTTGATGGCTTGTTCCAAAATGGATGGGGTTTTACAAAGGTTATTGTTCTCAAATTTACAAAAAAATATTAAACCCTAAATAAAAGAATACCGCCATAAAAAAGGTGCTCAATGCCACTTTTTTAAGTTCTGGATCAAAGTCTTGCGGGACTTGTACGCGTACTACTTTACGCAGGTGTAGTGCTAATGGAATGTAGGCCAAAAGACATAAGGCCTGATACCATACTGATTTTGAAAGGACCAAGAAGAGGACCATACACAGAAAAGAACCTACTAGCAGAAAATAATGGTAGTATTTTGCCCGTTTGATCCCCAATTTTACGACAAGTGTATTCTTTCCAGCTGAAAGATCGGAGTTATGATCTCTTAAATTATTCAAATTCAATACTGCTGTACTTAACAGGCCTATAGAAATAGCGGGTAAAACAGCTATAACTGTAAGATACTTTGTAAAAAGGAACATGGATCCCAAAACACTTACTAATCCAAAAAAAGAAAAAACAAATAAATCTCCCAACCCCTTATAGCCATACGCAGCGTCGCCAACAGTATATCGTATCGCCGACCAAACTGCCAGCCCTCCTAAAACAGTGAATAAAAGAAAATATTCTGGCATTCCTTCAAATGCCTTATATAACAGTAATCCAATAAAAACGAGGGTTATGAGTATGGAAACCAGTATACCCATTTTTAGTTCTTTCCTGCTAAGTGCCCCAGATTGATATGCACGCTTTGGACCTATTCGATCTTCATTATCCGTTCCTTTTATACCATCACCATAATCATTGGCAAGATTTGATATGATCTGCAAACCCAATGTTGAGAGTAACGCGAGGATAAAAATAACCCAGTCTGTACTGCCATACATAGCCGCCAGGCCACTTCCAATTAAAATTCCGGACACAGATAATGGCAGGGTTCTGAGACGAACCGCACTAAGCCAGGCTTTTGTTTTCAAAGATATTAATTGGCGGGTTCTATCTTCAATCGTTTCCCCTCTTTATAAGAGGCGACAAAGGCGTCTTCAAATCCCATATTTACAAGTTGCTTTCTAAATTTTTGGGCCTCCTCCAAAGTCTCGAAGTTGCCAAGGGAATAGGAGTAGAAGGGATTTGACTTAACAAACAGGGTATTGTTCAAGGACTGGGATGAAAGGGTAAGGTTATTTTCCACGAATGATTTGATCTGAACCGAATATATGGTTTCCTTCTCAAGGAAATTCTTTGCTAAATAGAATTCATTTACCAAACTTAATTCTTCATTCTGCTTTTTTAAGTTGTCAATACGATCCTTGAATCCCTCTAAACTATCCAGGGGAACCGAGAAGCTATTTTCAGCCAATTTGGTATTGGACGTGCTTAACCCTGCCGTAAAGGAGGTTATGGCCAAAGAAGCAATTAAGAATATGGCCGTGATGCCGGCGAAGATATTGCGCTGTATCTTCTTGCGCTTTAATTCTTTATTCTTGTACTTTATTTGATCTAATAATCGCTCATTTATGATCTGAGCCTTATCAATGTCTTTGTGAAGCTCCAGTAAGTCACTTTCTTCAATGAATGGCATATGTAAATTAGTTTTAAAAAAGTGGGGTCTAAATATAACTAAAAAGCTAACAATCAAAAAAATAAAACACAGTATTTGGAGAATTAAATTCACCTGTAACCTTTGGATCATAAAAATGGACAAGATAAAATGATCCTTATGGGTTCCTATAGCTTATAAATGCCGTCTTCCTTGATGGAAATCTTATGATCTTTATACAAGGTTCCTATCGCTTTTTTAAAGGTCTTTTTACTCATTGCGAACAAGGTCTTTATTTCTTCGGGGCTCGACTTGTCGTGTAATTTAAGGTAGCCACCCTCTTCCACTAATTTTTCATAGATGGCTTGAGCTGCCGGCTCAAGGGCTCTGACACCTATGGGTTGAAGTGTAATATCTATTTTTTTGTCTGGCCTAATGTGTTTTACATACCCCTTTAGCTGATCGCCTTCAGCTATTGGTTGAAATACATCGCTGTGAAAGATCAAACCTCGATGGCGTCCATTGACAACAACGTCCCAGCCCAGTTCTGACTGCCTGTAAACCAACAGATCCACTTCATCGTTTTCTGCAATTTCCAAGGAGTCGTTATTCAAAAATTTTGATAGTCGACTCGACCCAACCAACCTGAACGATTTCTCATCCAAATAGCAATAAATTACCTGCCAATTACCTGCAATCAATTTAGTGCGTTGCTCTCCATAGGGTACAAGCAGATGTTTTTCCAGGCCCCAATCCATAAAAGCACCTATATCATTAACTTCCGCTACTCTTAAAAAGCCAAATTCATTTCTCTTTATAAAAGGTTGTATGGTAGTGGCAATAGGTCTTTCTTCGTGGTCCAGATAACAGAAAACCGTTACCTTATCTCCAATTTCAAATTCTGAAGGAACATATTTCGTAGGCAGCAAAAGATCATCTACATCTTCATCTCCTAAAAAAAGACCCACACTGGTACTTCGCAGAATGGTAAGTGTATTGTAATTGCCTAATTCTATCATGGTTCCTTTGAGGTAGTTCCTTAACAACCATCCTGTTTACTGGAAAGTTATCAAAAGGAACAATTTAATTATAGACTTCTTCCCTTCCAAATTTTTTGGTAAGCAGGTAATAGATTACAGCACGATATTTTGTGCGTTCAGATACGCCGTAGTTGACCATTATTTCGTTGATGGCCTCTTCCAGCGGAAGTGTATCGGACAATCCCAGCTTGCCGATCAGAAACTTGTTCTTAACAGTCGCAAGTTCTTTTTCATCCGTGCCAGACACATTAGCAGAATCTCTATTGTATATGGAAGGTCCTAAACCAATGGCTACCTTCTTCAACAAGGTCATGTCTGGTTCTATGTGAAATCTGTCTTTTAAGTGAGCTGCGTATTTTTTAATTAGTTCATCTCGTTTGTTAGCCATAGTGTTTCTTTACGCTATATTATATTGTTACTCTCAAGATATAAAATCAAAATAAGCAAGCAAAATTTTATCATTGATCTCGGAGGGGGTTTTGATCTCAAGAAGTTTTGGTCTATCTGATGTATCGTAGAAGTGATTCAGAGCCTGTAAGACCTCCGCTTCATCGGTGGCCAATTCATAGCCTATGTTGTACAAACTGCAAATAGGTTCTGCATTCAACTGATGTGCTGTTTCAAAAAATGTCTTAAAGTTCTCAGAATCTTCTTTTCCAGGTAAGATCCTGAAAATTCCTCCTCCCCCATTATTGATCAAAATAATCCTAAAATCTGATCGTAAATATTGATTCCATAACCCGTTACTGTCATAGAAAAAACTAAGATCACCGGTAATCAAAACAGTTGGTGTTTCATTATGCCAAGACGCTCCTACAGCAGTAGAAGTGCTACCATCAATTCCGCTGGTGCCTCTGTTGCAGAAAACCGTCAGACTTGGATCCATATCAAAAAGTTGCGCATACCTCACTGTTGAACTATTTGCAAGCTGTACCATAGCTCCCTTGGGAAGACTTCGGACTATCTTATCAAAGACCCACATGTCTGAAAATGGGATAGTCTGAAGATATTCCTGTCTGCGTTTCACATAGTGGTCTCTTTTGCCTATCCAATGATCCCGGTATGTGCTTGCAACATGCTTTGTCCCTGGTATAAAACGCTCCAGAAAAGTATTCAGACCTACTTTAAAATGATGTGAAAGACCAAAAAAGGTGTTGAAGGCCCTATTTTCATGAACATGCCAATGCACCGCTGGTTTATACTGCCTGAGAAAGGCTTTGATTTTTTTGGAGACAACAAGACCGCCAAATGTTAACAGCATATCTGGCTGTAGCTCTCTGAAAAGCTCATCTTTCCCGGCTAGCTTTTCAATGGGTGCAATAATGCTATCAATACTGGGTAGAATATTGGCATTATGAAGGTTGGACGTGGTTTCTGTAAAAATTAGGACCGAAGGATCACTTGCCAATATCTCTAACCATTTAGATTCTATTTCATTAGGGGGCAAGACACCCACCAAAATCATCTTTCTCTTTGCGGTATTCCATTGGGCAGCAAAAGTTTCGATATCCCCTAAAGTATTGTCTCCGAGCTGTTTATCAATTTTTATGCTTGTTCCAATATCACTAAAATCTAGCGTGTTGTATAGCGGTTCCTCAAACGGGATATTAATATGTACCGGTACGCATGTATTAATTGCAGTACTGAGGGCCCTGTTAATTTCCTGACCGTTAAATTCCATGATCGTCGCTTGAATATCTCCAGGGGAACCGTCTTGCGGGATCATTGCAGGATCTAATTTTTTTATTGTAGCGGTAGCATGAGTAATATCTTGACGTAAGTTGGCAGAATATCCTATATGGCGATCAAACACATGGTCTTGTCTTATAGTTTGGCCGTCGCCAATATCAATCTTATATGGGGGTCTGTCTGCTGAAATTATTATGAGAGGATGGTTGCTATAATAGGCTTCCGCAACAGCCGGATAAAAATTCAGTAATGCACTTCCCGAGGTACAAAGAACAACAACCGGGTGTTTTAACTGCTGAGCCATTCCTGTGGCTACAAAGGCAGCACATCGTTCATCTACAATGCTGTAACAATCAAAATAAGGATCCTCGGTAAAACCTATGATCAAAGGCGCATTACGTGAACCGGGAGATATTACGATCTGGGAAATCTCAGCAGCCTTGCAATACTGAATTAAGAGCTGGGCAGAAGGTATACTCGGATATCGCATAGGCCTGCAAAAATACGATGAAGGTCATTGCTTTCCCAATCTTATCTTATAATTCTACAGCACCTTCAGCATAGTTTTACTCTTGGCTACTGTTTCTTCCCATTCCGATGCAGGATCTGAATCTCCCGTGATACCACCTCCGACATAAATAACAGCACTTTGCTCTTTTAACTCCATACACCTCAGATTAACGAATAAGCGAGTATCGCGTTCCGTTCCCAGGTTTAATTCCCCTAGATATCCTGTATAATAAGCTCTCGAATAATTCTCATGTTCAAGAATAAAAGATCTTGCCTTATTTAATGGCATTCCGCATACTGCCGGTGTAGGATGCAGGGATTGTAAAATTGATCCGGTCTTCTCAGGTGAAGCCTTCCCTTTTATAGTGGTCTTTAAATGCCATAAATTGCCGGCTGCTATGGTTTCCGTTTCCGAAACCTGCATTTTTTCAATCTGATCATGAAGAGCGTTGGCAATGTAAGCCGTGACCATTTGTTGTTCCTCTTTTTCTTTTGATCCCCAAACGGGATCGGCGTGTTCTGATTTTTGCAATGTCCCGGCTAAGGCTACCGTAGAAAAATCATTTCCCATTTGCCTCATCAAAATTTCTGGAGTGGCTCCCACCCATGTCCCAATGGACGGATGATACCAATAATAACAAAAGGCATCGGGATACGTGTTGAGCATTCTTTGGAAAATTTCCGTCGGTGTTCTATCGGCGGTTACTTCTATCTTCCTGGAAAGTACAACCTTCTTCAAGTCTCCCTTTCTTATACTATTAACAGCTTCTTTTACAAGCTTTTTGTAACGGATCTCTTCGGAAACGGATTCCTTGAAAGAACTAATTGTAGGAATGGTTTGAGTATCGTCGGTTTCAAAAATTGCGGAGTCTTGGGCATCTGGTCGTATCAAAATGGGTAAAGAATCATCTAGAAACGGTCCAAAAACAAAACCAGTTTCTGTGAAATCGGCAACCCTCTGTATGTTGGCATCAAGTTGAAAAATCGCTTGAACACCATCTTCATCAGGCCTCTTATAAAGAATTCCCGGTAGTTTATTTTTAAAGTGTACCGATGCTTTTCTTATAAGGTCTTGAAAGGAATTACTTTTTTGGTAAGGCAATGGTGGTGAGTTTACATAGCGAAATTAACCGATCTTCTTCGTCTGTGATCCGGATCTCCCATAATTGGGTGGTCCTACCCTTGTGCAAAATGGTAGCCCGTGCAAATACAAATCCCTCTTTTACGCTCCTAACATGGTTCGCGGCAATCTCTATCCCACGCACAAAATAAGATTGTCCGTCTAAGAAGACATAGGACGCAGCACTCGCAACACTTTCAGCCAGGGCAACACTGGCACCTCCGTGCAATACTCCATCTGGTTGATGAACCCTTGGGGTAACAGGCATCTTGGCGATCAGGAAATTTTCACCTACATCAATATATTCTATTTCCAGGGTCTCCATTAAGGTGCCTTTGCATATCTCATTACAGACCTTAAGGATTTTATCTTTGTAGTTGTCCATTTCCTTATTTTTGGTAAAATTAAGCAATCATCAGCAACTAACCAGACACCATTTGCGAAATGAACCAGGTAGAAAAAAACGTCTCATATCAAGCACAGAATACGTACGTAACATTAAATGACCTAACTTCTAAAACGAACTATATCTGGGTAATCTTCCACGGCATTGGGTACCTGAGCAGATATTTCCTAAAATACTTTGATGGTCTGGATCCGGAAAAAAATTACATTATTGCACCCCAGGCACCTTCAAAATACTATTTGAACGGACAATACAAACATGTAGGGGCGAGCTGGCTCACAAAAGAGAATACAGACACTGAGATAGGTAACCTGATGTCTTACCTGGATGGTGTCATGGCCAACGAAGATTTTCCCGAGAATTGCAAGCTTGTGGTTTTTGGGTATTCTCAGGGTGTTTCCATAGCCCTGCGTTGGGTAGCACAAAGAGCTATCCACTGTGATCACCTGGTACTTTATGCGGGCGGTATACCTAATGAACTTACAAGGAATCAGCTAAAACATCTTGTTGACCCATGTACCATTAAGATCATCATGGGAGATAAGGACGAATACCTTACCAGAGAACGGCTGAAAGAGGAGCGAAAAAAAATAGACCTGCTTTTTCAAGGGCATGCTCAGTTTCAATTCTTTGACGGAGGTCATGAGGTCAAAAAAGAAATAATTAACACCTTACCATGAATCTTGAGGAAATAGTATTAGAGAATGATCATGTAAAGCTTATTCCACTTTCCTTAGAGAATTACAGGCAATTACTACCCATAGCGCTGCAACCCCAACTTGTACAGTACTCCCCTTCAGATATTGAATCTTCAGCCTCCTTAAAGAATTATGTGACCATTGCCCTGGAACAAAGATCACAAAAGACCTCCATCCCCTTTTTGGTATTTAGCAAAGTTCATAATACTGCTGTTGGTTGTACCCGATTTATGAATATTGACTGGAGCAACAAGGTACTGCACATTGGGGCCACCTGGTTGGGGAGAGAATTTCATGGCACGGGTCTAAATACTCAAATGAAGCAGCTGATGATCAATTACGCCTTTGATTCACTTCATTTTGAAAAAGTGGAATTCCGGATAGACGAACGCAATACGCGCTCCAGAAAGGCTGTTGAAAAGCTAGGAGCTGTACTGGAAGGTATTTTGCGGAAAAATGTGTATCTAAAGGACGGATTTAAGCGCAATACCTGTTGCTATGGTATTTTACATGAAGAATGGAACGCCTTCAAAATATGATACATTAGGGCATAAATCACTTCACCACCATCCCTTTCCCACTTTGTGCTGATCACCTCCACAAATCACTTTGTATATACAATATTATTGGGGCTTTTGGCGTTGTATTGACCCGTTTAAGACCTATTCTTATTAGGATCCCAATCTGAATGAATGTACTTATGAAAAATTACCTGATTATTTTATCTATTTGCCTTATTTCCATTGGTATGCAGGCTAACTGCACCAATGCCTATGCCCAGGCAGGATACAGTCTTTCCCATGCAAAAAAATCTATGAGCGCAAATAATTTTGAGCATCAACAATATTACGCAGAGAGAGCTTTGACTGCTTTTGAAAAGGCCCAAACCCAAATTGAGGGCTGTGGCTGCGAAGCTTCTAATGACCCTATTTTAGATGGGATTGAAAATCTGGAAACTGCATTGAGTCAGACCGAATGGGAAATGGGCCGTTACTATACAAAAAAGGCCCTGGAGAATGCACAAGAGTTACTTACCAGTCTGGATATTTGTACCACAAACGAAACCCCGGAATATGAGACCGGTACGGAAGAAACTGTGGAAATAGTATCTGATGAGATGACAACTCTGGCGGAAAACCTGGAAGAGACAAGTACTTTAGAGAAACAACTAGATTTTAAGCGGTTAGCGGAAATAGATATCGCAGAATTAGAAAAATCTATCCGGGAATTGGCCACTCTTTTTCAATGTGAAAAGGCGATGCATCTTTTAAAAGAACGCAAATCAAGGACCGAAGAAGAACTCCGCTCTGAAAGTTTTGAAAAGACCAGAGCTTATTATTTGTCCCAAGTGGTATCGATACATAATAAAGCACTCTTTGCCTTGATAGAATGTTCTAAACAATAAAGACAGCTATACTTTATCTATCCTGTTCCTCAGGCAATTCATCTTCATAATACACTATTCTTCTGGTGGTATAACTGTTAGTTGGCGTGATGATCTTTTTGATCCAGTTAGGTGGTAAATGAGCATCTAATTGATAGATATACTCCTGTGTAGCTTCCTGCTTCTGTACTAAGGTTGTCTTCCTGGAAAGAAAACCATGTTCTTCGTATTCATAGATAAATTCGCGGGTCTTTGTAAAGGAAGATTTTACAGGATCATATGAAAATAGTATTTCTTTCTGTTTTCTTCCCAAGGAATCCTGAAATACCTCTGTGGCCTTATAAGGTTCCCCATTCAAATAGTCTTTTTCCAGAATATTAACCACCTTTTGTTTCTTTTTATCAGTGCGGAATGATCTGCGTACGATCCTATCCGTGATTCCATTCACGCTTATCGTCTGGGTATGTTCCCCCTCTATTGTATCATAGGTGATCTGTGTCTCATCCAAGCCTTCATTATTCTTCCTCTTAATAGTGGCTAGAGATCCATCTTCATCGTAGAAATACTCGTATTGCTCCAAAAATTCTTTCTGATAAGAATAAATGAGTTCTTTTACGATCTTGTTTTGCAATGTGTCAATGAAATAAATATTAGCTATGGATGTTTGTCTGTCCAGGCTATCTTCACGATAGTTCTCCAAACGCTTTTCCTTCAGCAATCCATTGAAATATTTATAATAACTAATATCGTAGTCCGTATCACTATAAAGCGTGGTTAACTTGGTTAGCAAGCCTTCTTTGTTAAATTCGTAGGCTTCCTTTCCATAGTCCGTTATCACCAAACAGGATTTTACCTCCCCATGCAGGTTAAGATCCGATCTTGTAAAAATCTTTGGTAATTGCCCATATCCAAAGCTTTGGATCATGAGAAACAACACTAAGGGTATACCTCGTGATATTGAGACAATTTTATTGGCGATCTTCATAGAAGTAAAATTACAGCTTCTTTATTCAACGAAAAACAAAATACATGCCGAAAAAAAAAGAGGCAGTATAAACTGCCCCTTTTAATAACTGAAAATCTTAGGTATTATTTTACTTCCTCGAAATCAACGTCTTCTACGTTATCGCCTTCTTTTGCACTGTCTTCAGTTGGAGCCTCACCATTGGCCGAAGGGCCTTCCTGTGCTGCTGCCTGCGCTTTATACATTTCTTCAGAAGCAACCTTCCATGCCTCGTTGATCTTCTCGAGGGCCGGCGTAATTACCGCAAGATCCTTGCTTTCATATGCTTTCTTCAATTCTTCGAGAGCACTTTCAATTGGTTTTTTCTTGTCATCAGACAATTTATCTCCAAACTCTTTCAGTTGTTTCTCGGTCTGGAAGATCATACCATCAGCTTCATTCAGCTTATCTGCTGTTTCTTTGGCTTTTTTATCTGCCTCCGCGTTAGCTTCGGCCTCTGCCTTCATTTTCTCGATCTCTTCTTCGGTAAGACCTGAAGACGCTTCAATCCTGATATCTTGTGTCTTATTGGTAGCTTTATCAGTAGCAGAGACTTTGATGATTCCATTGGCATCAATATCGAAGGTTACCTCTATCTGAGGAGTACCTCTTGGTGCTGGTGGAATTCCGTCTAAGTGGAATCTACCAATGGTCTTATTATCTCCCGCCATTGGTCGCTCACCCTGTAGCACGTGAATCTCTACGGATGGCTGATTATCTGCAGCTGTTGAAAAGACCTGTGATTTTTTAGTTGGAATAGTTGTATTGGCGTCTATCAACTTGGTCATTACACTACCCATGGTCTCAATTCCCAATGATAATGGTGTGACATCTAAAAGAAGTACATCCTTAACGTCTCCTGTCAATACTCCTCCTTGGATAGCAGCACCTACGGCCACTACCTCATCTGGGTTTACCCCTTTTGATGGTTTCTTTCCAAAGAATTTTTCAACCGCTTCCTGTACTGCCGGGATCCTTGTTGATCCTCCGACCAAAATGATCTCATCAATATCACTTTTAGATAAGCCCGCCGATTTTAAAGCAGTTTCACACGGTTCTATAGTTCTTTTTACCAGGTCAGCTATTAATTGCTCAAATTTAGATCTGGCCAACGTTCGTACTAAGTGCTTTGGTCCGGATGCTGTGGCTGTTACATAAGGAAGGTTAATCTCTGTCTGTGTTGAGCTAGATAATTCGATCTTGGCTTTTTCAGCTGCCTCTCTCAGGCGCTGTAAGGCCATGGCATCTTTTCTAAGGTCTATGCCTTCATCCTTGTTGAACTCTTCTGCCAACCAGTCAATGATCTTTTGATCTACATCGTCACCACCCAAATGAGTGTCTCCGTCTGTTGAAAGCACCTCAAAAACTCCATCTCCCAATTCCAGGATCGATACATCGTGCGTTCCAC
>JAHEHU010000213.1 GCA_024639765.1 Eudoraea sp. | reverse complement strand
TACATTAAAGGAAATCAAGTATCCTATTAGTTAACCATAGGACAGGGACACAAAGCCATACACAAAGTGGGTGGCTTTTTTATTTATATCCGTGTGGGTGCAATCAATGGCATAACACTTTCCAAATATGCACCTCTATTTCATTTTCAATTCGCTATCAATAAGAGTTAGAACTCCATTGATTTTTTTTTCTTGTGTAGCTCTAAGGTATATCTCGAAGTGGATTTTTCTTTTTCGCCAAAATTCAATGTCATTCCTTGTTGAGCTGTTTTTATAAAGAGTTAACCTGTCTTTTTCAGAGAGTGACATTAAATCTCTGTATGCATATCGCGTCTTATTGGACAGTTCATCATGTTCTTGTCCACTTTTTTGTAAAACCGTATATTCTGTTTCGTACAATTCTTGTAGCTTTTTCAATAGCTCCTTGTTTCTTATAATATTTGACGACCCATTACTAATTATAGTTTTATAAGTGCCTACAACAGGGAAAAACGTGTTTCTCTGTCTAATGCATCTGGCAAAAATCGAATCAACATATCTCATATCAAGTTGGTGAATTTCCAATCTTCTCAATGAATCGAATAAATAAATATTACGATTAAAGTCCCTATGCGAACTATAAAAACGATTTGCTATTTGGGTTGTATCGGCAATCAAATCTTCTTTGATTCCCAATAATAAACTTCTTTCAAGTTCAATATTATTCTGCTTTGTATTCCAATTATTGATCTGCAGAGCAATTAAAATACCAATAACCACCAATACAATTTCACCGATGGCATAGAGCATGTATTTCCCGGCTCTATTTTCTTTTAGCAGTTGCTGTCTAATTTTTCGAAAAAATTTAATCATAGGTCTTAATTTTTTGGCACTAGTTTTACCACACGTCCTTTAGACCAAATGCTGGGGCTTTTTTCATCGATCAAGAGTACAAGATTTCCACTGGGTAATTGGGCCACATCCCTAACCCTGCCTATTTTTGGTAGAAGGATCTTTGTCTCATTAGTATCAGGATCATAGCCTACAAGATGTTGATAGGTGAGTGCTCCCATAAGAAAAAGACCGTTCCACTCATCGAAGTTGCTGTTTTCGAACCTAACCAGGCAACTTGGTGCCAGCCGAAAATCGGGTTTCCAGTGCACAAAAGGTAAGATAGTTTCTTTGGCGGCCTCTTCCTCTGTCATGTCCGATACTTCGGTACCGTCATAATTTAGTCCATATGAAAATAAGGGCCAGCCATAATTTCCTCCTTTGCTAATTATATTCAACTCATCTCCACCCATAGGGCCATGTTCATTAGCGTATAATACCTTATTCTCAATATCATAAAACAGTCCCTGAGGATCTCTGTGGCCATAAGACCAAATTCCGAATGGTTCACTCATGCCGGGAAATATAGGATTGTCTTCCGGGATGGTTCCATCGGCCATTAGCCTGAATATTTTACCTCTTGGGTCGTTAAGGTCCTGTGGCCCGGGACCGGGCCCCGGTGCCCCACCTGTTCCAAATGACAAAAAGAAATGTGTGTTGTCTTCCCAGGCAATCCGGGAACCTATGGCAAACTGATCTGACTTAAAAATTATCTCAACATCCTCTGCCGTGGTTTCCTTTAACTTGAATCGGGCAACAGAAAGATGGTAGTTTTCATTTACGTATGCCAGGTAGGCCATTTGATTGGATTCAAACTCCGGATGAAGGCTTATATCCATCATACCCCCATAGTGCCTGTCTGTCATATATGTTATGGATGCTGGCACCCCAGTTACTTTATTCACCTCCCCATTTTGGTAGCGATACAGAGCGCCCATTCTTTCTGTGAAAAGGAAATCATCTTCACTAATCACGTCAATGGCCCAGGGTATTTCAAAACCATCGGCCAGGACCTCCTGACGTATGCTTTCGCCGGAGGCTAAGGTTAGCGTCTTTACTTCCTTGCAGGAAACCAATAGTAGGGCGATTGATATAAAGATTAGCAATTTCAGAAGGTTGGTCTCTGTTAAATTTATCATTTAGATCCTTATTAATTATTGTTCCTAACCTTTATAAGGTAAGCTAAAATAGGTCTTTATTCCCTCAATTATCGGGTATTTGAATATCCTTACTTGTTTTTGATCGCCGTCAAGTGCAATAAACATGGCAGAACCAAAATATCAACCCATCATTCTTTAGGGGATCTGAAAGTGTTCCGTGCCACATTGTGTTGCAATTACTTATAATTACTACCTTATTGTGATCTTTAAAGAGCGGTAGCCTCTATTTTATCCAAAGGCTCCTTTAAATCTTTTTGGAATGGATTCGTGAAAAGTATTTTACGGAGCATAATCGTTAAATTGTTATATTTTTATCGGGATCTAATTTTTTTTAAAATCCCTATACATGAAAAAGCAAATCATAATCCTCATTCTGATCCCCTTATTTAATTACGCACAACATACTGATTATGCGGTAACCTCTTTTTTAAGCGAAGGAATTAAAGCGCCAAACACCCATCATTTGGGTGATGCCTGGTTAAATTTCTTACTACAAGCCGATGATACGTTTAATTACAATATCACACAAGCTACCTTCAGTGCAAATTCTACGCTAGATTGGCATAAACATGCAACACCTCAGGTGATAATCATCATTGAGGGCGAAGGCTACTATCAAGAAAGGGATA
>JAHEHU010000212.1 GCA_024639765.1 Eudoraea sp. | reverse complement strand
AGAGAATTTCAGGTGACCATAGGAAAGAACCATGCAAAATATTTTGATGCCAATGGTTGGTTCTACTTCACAAAAGAACGTTTTGATCTTTTTTATCCCAGTTATGGGGATACCTACCCCACCTATAATGGTGCTATTGGTATGACCTATGAGCAGGGTGGCGGAGGCAGAGCCGGACTTGGGGTTATCACAGGCAACGGTGATACGCTGACATTAAAAGACCGAATTGCACATCATCATACCACAGGAATCTCTACCGTGGAAGTTGCCGCAAACAACGTGATAAAACTGAATGATGAGTATCAAAAATTCTATCAACCTAAAAATTACAAATACAAAAGTTATATCCTTAAAGGTCCGGAAGATCATTTGAGAACACTTACAAAACTTCTGGACCAGCACCAGCTAAATTATAGTTTCGGTACGGGAAACACGGTAAAAGGATTTAATTATAAAACAGGTAAAACAGGAAGTTTAAGGACCAATTCTGAAAGTCTCATTGTTTCAACCAACCAGACCCGTGCTACGCTGGTAAAGGTACTTTTTGAACCCAATGCCAGCTTGAGTGATTCGCTGACCTATGATATAACTGCATGGTCCCTGCCGTATGCCTATGGATTAGATGCTATTGCTTCAGAGAGTTTGATAAATGGAACTTCAAAGACAGAAAATTCAACCAAAAAGGAGGCTCTGAACGCAAATACATATGCCTACCTGACGGATTGGAACGGCATGGACGATGCCAGGTTTTTAAGCGAATTAATTCAAAAAGGATTAAGGGTACGCCAGGCACAAAAGCCCTTTGTGCTGGAAGGGAACCGTTATGAAATAGGAAGTCTTATCATTACTAAAGCTGATAATGACAAGAGAAAGAATTATATCAAAATTCTGGGTGAGGCGGCCAAAAAACATCATAAAACTCTAACTGCGGTTAGCAGTGGTTTTGTAGATGATGGTAAGGACTTTGGGTCCAGACATGTAAAAATAATCCCTTCAGTTAAGGTGGCTGTTCTAGCCGGTGAACCGACTTCCACATTACGGTTTGGCGAAATATGGCATTTCTTTGAGCAGCAGTTACATTACCCTGTTACCGTTCTGGATGAGAATTACATAAGCAGCATAGATCTTTCGAGCTATGATGTATTAATACTACCAGGAGGTAATGGTTACGCATCATTTATGGACGATACCACGCTCGCTAAGCTTAAAGATTGGGTAAACCGGGGTGGAAGACTTATTGCAATGGGCAAGGCTATTACCACTTTGGACGGAGATGATGGATTTGACATATCTTCCCGGGAAAAGGAAATAGATAGTACAGAAAATCTAGTGGAGCCCTATGAGAACCTGGAGCGAGAGAAAATGAAAAACGATATTACCGGAGCCATCTTTAAAACAAAAGTAGATCCGACGCATCCGCTGGCCTTTGGGTATAACGACACTTATTTTAGCCTTAAATTGGGAAGTGACAGCTTCAACTACCTCGAAAATGGTACGGTCGCCTATATTTCCAGGGATACTGTGCCGGTAGCAGGTTTTGCGGGTAGTGAAGCCCAGAAAAAAATGTCTAAAAGCCTTGTTTTTGGTGTAGAAAATCATGGCAAAGGACAGGTAGTTTACATGGTAGACAACCCTCTGTTCCGTGGATTTTGGGAAAACGGAAAACTCTTTTTCGTGAATGCACTTTTTATGGCTAATTAAAACCTGTTGGCAAGAAATTAGTATAGCATAAAGGCGGCCAAAACAATTCCTACTGCTGCAACTGGTACAATTATGAGCACATAGAGGAAGGAAATAATACCGGATTTAAAAAAGGCACCAACCCAGGAACTCCTATAAAAATTACGCAGGGCCAGCATCAGGTAGATTACAAAAGAGAAACAAATGAGCACTTCCAGCCAAATGGGTATCTCCCATATTTTATTGACAAGGAGAATGGTGCAAAACGTGGTAAATATAAAAGTGAAGAAATAAAAGCTAAAAACCAGATGGTGGGCAAAAACGGCCGGTTTCCAATAAAATAATTTCAGAAGCACAGCAAAAAGTGGTAAAAGAAGGAACATTGCCACAGGAATAGTGTCATATAACGCCTGCAGGATGCCCCCGCCGCGTTGTTCATAGAACTTAAGCATTTGGGTATAGAATCTGCGGGTAACGGCATCTGCATCCTCCTTCATCCCCATGGCCTTTATTTTTTCGTCTATTGGGGCTCCGGCAGCGATTAGGGAGTCTAACTTATCGCGCTTAAAATCAAAATCTACAGTAGCAACGTCTGGTTCTGACGCCATTACAGAATCTATTTCCTTCAATTCTTTGTCTGATAAGCCAATAATTTTTTGATTTTTTTTCAGGGCTTTTTTAGCTTCGGCAAGCGCTATTGAATCCTTTTGTATCGGAATAGAATCGAGGCTGATCTCCTGATCCATTCCTTTTTTGATTGCCTCAGACACTTCACTATCTGCTTTGCGGATAGTAAAAGAAAAGATAAAGAAAAAGATGACGGAGATAAAAAGGTAAAACTGTGCCGGATGCAGGTATTTAAGGCGTTTTCCATCTACAAACCTTCGGGCCAGTACGCCCGGTTTTGTCATCAGGGTCCCAAAACTCCTGAAGAATCTGGCATCAATAGAAATATAATTATCTATGGTATTGCTAAAGAGGAC
>JAHEHU010000211.1 GCA_024639765.1 Eudoraea sp. | reverse complement strand
GTCCTCGGTAATGTAATGTAAGAGGGGCAAGTAATACTCTTCTTTATCAGATTTTGGCGACCTCCATTTTCACAAATTCTACCCTTCTGTTATTAGCTTTACCTTCAGGGGTGCCATTATCGGTAACAGGCACATCTTCTCCAAATCCTTTTGCGACCATCCTGTTGCCATCAATACCTTGTGCAATTAATTCATTCATTACCGTATTGGCACGCTCTTCCGATAAATTTATATTAAACTGTGCCTCACCATCGCTATCCGTATGGCCTTCAACACTAAAATTAATTTCCGGATGCTCCTTCATCATTTTCGCAACTTGATTAATTATGCCCATAGATTCTGGTTTTAAAGTTGCTTTTCCAGAATCAAATTTTATTCCGTTAGCCACAATTTTTCCATCCGTTAAGAAACGATCATATAGTTTTACGGCACCTTCTGCTATCCTGATATTTCTAATCATTGTGGGATAATCTCCGGTTTGGCTAAAATCATAGGTGCTTCCTTTTAAACTTATTGACATGGGGTTACCCTTTACATTGGGCAACATTAATAATCTGTCCTGATCAATATATATTTTTAGTGCCCTTACGTTAAAGGAAATGGCTACATGACGCCAGTGTGGATACTCTTTTTGAGATTCTTTGGGTAAATTTCGACGCAATCTGCCACCATCATAGGAAGCTCCTTGTTCATAGCCCACGGCAATAATACCAAGATCTCCTAATTCAGCTGGCTTATGGAAAGATTCTCCTTTATCCCAGAATAATATTTCGTATTTGGTGGTTCTATGCGACAAATACATATCGAATTCTATTGTGAATTTTTCTGGCAGATAGTCACCTTCTTTTTTCATAAGCGGTTTAATGATTGCCCCTGCACTCTCCACTGGAAACCGGATAATATTTTCACCTTCGAACAACGCATTTTCAACATAGCCATCAATTAAATCCCATTGTGAGGGGAACTCACCATTTTGCTCACCTTCCAGGTTGTCTTCAAATATTACCGTTTCACCCGGCACAAAATCATATTTGGACCAGGGCCTGGCTACCTGGTCATCTGGGGCTTTTTCAGACTTCTGTTCATTTTCTTTGGTCTGTTCTTCTTCAGGTTGAGGTTCTTCTTCTACTAATGCTTTTTCAACCTCCTTTTCGACCTTCTTTTTTAGTTTACCCAATATTTGTGCTTCAGACACCGTGGGTATCTGAAGGAATAAGGCAACTAATAAGAATAAAAATATTTTTTTCATGATATGTGTTTTTAAAAATTGAATTCTTTTAAAGCAAGTGTGGAACAAAACTATGAACCACTTAAGAGAACGGAAATGACTTAGGTCATTCGCGCCTCAAGTTTAATGATAACACTTTTCCATATTACTTCAGATGTACTTATCCTTCAGCTAATTTTATGTTTTTTTCAGTTCTTCTTTGCCAGATCGTATAAGCCAATAAACCATACGCCAGCGCCATTACAACAAATGCAATTAGGGCTCCCAGGAAGGGAATAAAAGTCAATAGTCGTATGACAATTGCCAGACCCAGCGCTATAAGCGAGGTTCTCCAATAACCCCAGGGTTGGCCATTGCGTTTCTCCAAGTAATAGGTAAGCAGCAGGGCTCCTACTAAATGCCCGAACAGCACACTAAAAAGATAGAACGCCAGCAAGAACAAGCTAATGGGGATGCCTATGATCAGCATAAAAGTAAACATGATAAGTATGGGCAGGCCGAAGATGTAAATAAGACCGTAGCCAAAACTTTTTCCTAGATCTTCTTTGATATAGCTAACCGCCTCGGCAAAAAGAGGTTTAAAAAAGTAATTCAATAATAGGATAACCAAAAATGCCGAAAGCACATAGAAGATCCAAAAGCCAAAAGCAGCTATGCCAAAGAATTTCCAGGGGATTTCCTCCTGTTCGCCCATCAGGGTTTCGTCTAGTTTGGCCGTTGCATTGACCAGTGAATTCTTAAAATCTATTTCACCATCTTCCGTCCAATAGGTAACATTTTTATAAAATTGGGCATTTTCACCAACTTCCAAATCTTCAGCTGCGATTTCGGAGGTGCCGTATATTTTTCCATCTATTTCCAGATCTTCGGCACGTAGCATGGCATCACCTTCCACAACGCCATCCATTTCCAGTTCGCCTGCGCTTGCTTTTAGCATGCCTATTATGACTCCTTTTATTCTGGTCTTGCCCCCTACGGTTATCAGATTGCCTTTTATGACGGCATCTTTGGTAATTGTAAGTTCGCCACCCGCAACAATGACATCATCGCCAACTTCCGAGTCGATGGTCAGTTTTCCACCCACCATGCGTATATCATCTCCTACGTAACCTTTGACAATAATCTCTCCACCGGCCACGATAAGATCCTGGGCAATGGAATCGTTTACGGTAATATATCTGCCTGCCGCTACTGCATCGCCTTTAACCATAGCATCAATGCTGATATCCTTGCCTGCAAGGTAAATATCGTCGCTCTGAGGAGTTGAAATGGTAACATCCTCCCCGGATTTGAATTGTGAGATCGCTAAAAGGGGAAATAACCAAATGAATAGAAGTGTCCTGGTTTTCATAGTTGTGATTTTAAATTGTAGCCAAAGGAATTCATATTGCGGCACTTATGAAATGATATAGATCAGCTGGAAGTACGAAGTGGGAAGGACGAA
>JAHEHU010000102.1 GCA_024639765.1 Eudoraea sp. | reverse complement strand
CCTTATTTGCCTGGGGAACACAGATTTGTAATCATATATAAATAGCAGTGCTATAGGGATACTTTCCATAAATACAATTGTATCATAATGTTACGTATTATGACACTTTGCTTTTCAAAAGCAAAGTATTTGGTACTTATCTTCTTATAAAGATTTCTTTTAAAAACTCTTTTTAAAAGGTAATGAGACCTTAAATAAGCAATGAATAAACACTTCTTTTAGGCGACTACTAGCTTGTCCGCCGAAGTTTTTTTGCGACCGAGTATAGGAGGGAAGCGTAATGCAGCGCTCACCGAAACCTTGATGAGGGTGAGTGTTTAGGATGAATTATATATCTATTTTTTATGACCAATATCATAAAAAACCACATCCTCTCTTTTTAATTTTAGATAAATCAAAAGGTAACTGTCAATTATGAAAACTTCAAACCATTCATTTATCGGAACTATCGGTCATTATTTAGTAATTACCGGATTTTTATTCTTAATAACGGGCTGCAATAATGGCCCTTCAAAAGATAAAACGAGTAAAACTGAATCAGAGGAAATTGTAAAAGTTGACAATATCTATTGGAATGTTAAAGCCATACATCCAGATGGAAAAAGTTTAGATGTTAAAGCCTTTGATGAAGATGGAAAATCTATCGAAATAAAGGCAATTCAAGACTCCGATCAAGATAATTTTTTAGATGTAAAAGCTATTGTTGATGGCGAGAAATTACCCGTTAAGATGTTAGAGGGGACAAGTCAATTTGTTCATGTTGCGGCAATAAATAATGATGGAAGGAAGTATTTCATTAAAGCAATAACTGCAGAAGGGGAAAAACTGGATGTAAAAGGAGTTGCAAGATTTGGAAATATTGTCATTATGAAAGCCATTACTAAAAAGGGCGATTTCTATGGAGTGAAAGCTATTTCACCAACCGGACAACTCAATGATATTAAAGGAATAAAAATTGCTAGAGGGGACAGAGAGATGGCTTTAAAAGGCATAGGTATTCATGCACATGTTAAAGCAATGCACCCAGCTACGAATGAAGATGACTTTGAATACCCAAAAAAAAATACAAAGAAAACAGCATATAAAAGCGATTTTAATAGAATTATCTGGAATATAAAGGCGGTTACTGCCGATGGTAAGAATCTAGATGTGAAAGCCTTTGATGCTGAAGGCAATAAATTTGATGTGAAAGCAACTCAAGATTCTAAACAGCATAGTTTTATGAATATTAAAGCATTTGTTGAGGGTGCCGAACTCCCTGTTAAAATAATGGAAAGTTCAGACGAATATGCACCTGTGAACGCTATTGGAAAAAACGGTACTATTTACGAAATTAAAGCAATAACCGATGATGATGTACAACTAGATGTAAAAGGCATTAGTCGTTCGGGAAATATTATTAATGTTAAAGCTATAAATGAAAATGGAGAATTCTATGGTGTTAAAGCTTTCGCTCCAGACGGAAAACTTAATCAAGTAAAAGGGATTAAGATTTTTGATAGAAAAATAGAGATGAATGTACAAGGACATCCGGTATTTGCGCATTTAAAGGCTATTAGTCAATAATCTACGCTAGTATTCATTAGACGTTTTGCACAATTGGTATATTTGAACCATAATTTATATTATGTCAAATAGAAAATATAGATTCCTCCACTCTTTATTTTAGTTCTTACTGTAGATACAATTATAAGATCCGGTTTCCCTGCACTGTGTCATTCGTCGATTATTGACAAAACCTTAAAAGTCTTATGGTTTAAATGTTAATTTTTTTAACATATTTTTTTATCTTCCGGGAAATTAAAAATCCTAACCATTATGAAAAACACTCTTTTAAAGCGCATGGCTATATTAGCTGGCGCCGGTGTCACTATGATTGCCTGTACAGATGACACCCAAACTTTCGAAGACTCTCCGGAGCTTCAAAACGCTACTACCTTAGAATCTGACGTAATTTTCAATCAAGGAAGTTATGAGTTGGAAGGCTCCTATATTGTGGTCTTTGACCAAAAGGTTACTGGAGATGTTGGCGCTAAATTTGGTAAAGACTACCCTGCTGCCAAAAATGCCGTAAAGGAATTGGCTACCGAGGTCCTGGGCAGCCATCAGATGAAAGGTGACATTATAACACATGTCTATAGCAAAACCCTTACCGGGGTTTCTGCCACCTTATCTGTTGAACAGGCTTCTGCCCTAGGTACCGATAAGCGTATTGCGTATATAGAAAAGGACCAGATGTTTACCCTAGCCCCTCCTCCGGGTAAAGGGCCCGGAAATGGCGGTGGCGGTTCTGATCCACAGGAAACCCCCTGGGGTATTAGTCGGGTTAATGGTGGAGCTGCCTATACCGGAAGCAACGTTGCCTGGATCATTGACAGCGGAATAGATGCTAGCCATGAGGACCTTACTGTAGACGTAAGCCGTGGTTTTAATGCTTTTACCAGAGGGAAAGATTCTGATCTTGCTCAGGATGGGAACGGGCATGGCACCCATGTGGCCGGTACTGTGGCCGCAAAAGACAACAGCGTAGGCGTTATTGGCGTGGCCGCAGGGGCCACCGTAATTCCTGTAAAAGTGCTCGATAGCCGCGGGAGTGGGTCCTATTCCGGAGTTATTGCCGGAATAGACCATGTAGCTGCCAATGGATCTAATGGAGATGTAGCTAATATGAGTTTAGGGGGTGGTTTTTCCCAGGCTGTCAATGATGCCGTTATCTCTGCAGCAGGCACTGGTGTAAAATTTGCCCTGGCCGCAGGGAACGAAAGTACAGATGCAGCAACCAAATCCCCTGCTTCTGCGAACGGAGCAAATATATATACCATTTCGGCCATGTCTCAGGGAGACAATTGGGCTTCGTTCTCAAATTATGGGAACCCACCGGTAGATTATTGTGAACCGGGCGTATCCATAAAATCTACCTGGAAAGGTGGTGGCTATAATACCATCAGTGGAACGTCTATGGCTTCTCCTCATGCTTGTGGCTTATTACTCCTGGGTAATATTGCTAATGGTGGGAGTGTTTCCGGAGATCCGGATGGCAATGCAGATAACATTGGCGTGAATTAAACAATTCATTACACCCAGAATATAAAAGGGGCTCTATGCCCCTTTTTTATATGCCTACTTTATCCATAAAGCTATAAAGTGTATTTGGGTTGTTACCCCAACTTGTTCATACCTTTTCTTTTATCTCCTCTATCACTTTTGCTGTCTGAAGAATAGGGATGTCCCAGGCTTCACTGATCATTCCCTCCATAATGCACCACACCACCACCGCGTCTATTTCCATGGGGTTACCTTTAAAAACCATCCTGTCTTTTACGAGGGTGATCACCAGAGAATCCCCCAAGGGGATAACGGAGATAGGTTCTGCCTTAAACGTACCCCGGGTACGCGGTGCCAATTGGTTGAAAAAGTTGGCCAGGCCCAAGAGGCCGGAATAGTCGCCTTCCATCTCGGGCAATTCGGGATTGTAATAGTGCCAAACAAAGTCTTCTGAAAAGAACCCGGCATTCGCCTGTAGATTGTTGAGATCAAGTCGTTTTAATACTTCCATATTGGGATGTACATTGCTCATTATGCTACGTTTTAGCCAGTAGTTTTTTGGAAGTTAACAAGTGTAAACTCAGAGCTCCATAGCTAATAGACAGGACAACCACTGAAAGCAGGATACCTGCATAAGGAATCATTGTGAATATTCGTAAAATAATAGCAATGAACAGTGCCAGGAAGGTAATGCTCCAAAAGCTCCAATCCCTGTTCGTTCTGTTATTCCAATAATAAGCCACTAATATAGCGGCCACTAAATGACCGAAAAACAGGCTAAACACAAAAATTGCAGTGGCAAAAAGCCCAAGTGGTATGCCGATTAGCATAAGAAAAGCAAGGAGAATTAACATTGGAATTCCGAAAAGATAGATCAACCCGAAACCAAAGCTCTTTAACAGCTTATTTTCCAAGAATTCAGTGGCTGTTGAAAAGGCATTTTTGAAAAGGGCGTGTAATACCAGAATCACTAGAAAGGAAGACAATACATAAAATATCCACATTTTTAACGACTTCGTTCCAAGGGTGGTTAACGACAGGTCTGATTGTTCTTCCCCCAGATCTTCGCTGTAATGAGCCTTCGCATCTACCAGCGAGGTATAGAAATCTGTTTCCCCGTCACTGTTGTAATACTCAACATCCTCATAGAATTTAGCAGTGGCCCCAATGGTTAAATCTTCAGCTACTACCTTTGAGGTACCCCGTACGGTTCCGTTAATGGAAACATCTCCTCCCCTTACATCCAGTTCCTCCATCACTTCGCCATTGATGGTAAGATCCCCGGCCATGCAGACAAGTTTCCCGTTGATACGGGCATTTTCTGTAAGGACCACTTCCCCACCGGCAACCACTACATCATCTCCAATTTCAGAATCAATAGTAATTCTTCCCCCTGCGGCACGCACATCGTCCATGATGTAACCGTAAATAAATAATTCACCACCGGCTCCTGTAAGGTCTCCATGAATACTGTCCTTAACGATCATACTTGCGCCAGCCATTACAAGGTCCCCTTTTATAGCTGCGTTTACGGTGATCTTCTCCCCAGCGATATATACATCGTCTGTTTGTACTTGGTCGATTACGGTCTCTTTTCCTTTTTCAGCCTGACCGAAAGCCAGAACGGAAAATAGGGCAAGGATAAAAGTTGTTACATTTTTCATCAGTGCTCAGTTTTCAATTGAACCTTAAAGCTACTCGTATTCAACGCTTTAAGCAATGATATAGGTCATTTCACCCACATTTATTCCGGATTCTTTCTATGATTTGAAGAAGTATCTTTACTTACAAAAGGTACTCCCAGGATGCATCTCTGGTAGATGAAGTAACGTTTTATTGTTCGAAGGTTAGCTGGGATTTTTGGGACAGCGCAGGAAGTAAAACAGAAGCTTCTTATAATCTGCAAACTGCTAAGTAACAGCCCTATTTTTTTAAATACTTTGCACACTCCGTCCGTCACCTACAACGTATTGTACTTCGAATAGCCCGGTGGTTGAATGCCTTTTAGTCGTAAATAGACAATGGCCTGAGCCCTGTGGTGCGTGGTGTGTGCTTCCCCTCGTAAAATAAGATCCAGATTGGTGTGGCCGGCTAAAAACCAGGGTTTTACCTTTGTTCCTCCCCTGGATAATTGCTCGTCACTTAAGGAGCCTAAACTATCGATCACATAATCAAACGTATCCGAAACATAGGTTGCCACCATGGTTTTATTGACCTCAGCATCCCTTTTTGCCAACCGGTCTGGTTGCATCAGGTTAATGGGGTCTGGTCGTTCCAGAAAAAATCCTGCCTCCATCAGCGCATTAAAATCAGGATAGGTTTTAGTATCCTGGAGGATGCCCAAAAACATATTATTAGTAAAGCCAAGATGTAAAAAATGCTGGGCAAAACTCATTTGTTCTGCCGTTGGTGAATATTCCAGCGATTCTGCAGGCATCGCTTCCAAAACAGCTAGCGTATATTTCCTGGACCTTTTCCATCTTTTAATAAGGTTTGCTACCAAAACATTTTGGGAGGGAATTTTGGAAGAAATAAGTGCCAGGGGTGCGAGGCTGAGGGCACCTAGTAAGAATCTGCGATTCATCTTGTACTCTTTAAGGGTTGTAGTTTTATAAAGATATCCAATAAATGTGAGCTCGGTTAAAAGGGTTCCTTTAAAATTTGGTATCTTTAAGGGTATCAAATACTTACTTGTTATTTAACAGTAAATTACTTAAATCATAAAACTATGAACCGCTTAAAAAAATTCAAATTCACTGCCCTGCTGACCCTTTTGTTCCTTTTTATAGGTGCAGGTGTTTTATCTTCATGCAGGGACACCAAGAAAAAAGAAGACACGGAAATGCATGAAGCCCAGGCTGAAAGTGAGGAACATCCGGAAGGAGAAGAACATCCTACTGAAGCAGGAGAAGAACATCCTGAAGGGGAAGAACATCCTGAAGGGGAAGAACATCCTGAGGGAGAGCATCCAACTAAAAAGGATTCCGTAAACGGGGAATAAATTAATAATCTACAAGGCTTCACCAGCTGCTGTCCTCCGAAACGAAAAGAATGTTTTCGGAAAGGCAGGTGTGTCCCCTATTTCCATCACCGGATAGGCCAGAAAGTTAATGGGTCCGCCTTGAGGTCCCGGATCTAACCTCAAGTCACGCCCCCTGGTGAATTCAATCCTGTTGGCCGGGTGCCTGCCAAAATAGTAGGTGGCCAGGGCCGTATACTTATTGGCTTCACTGATATCTACAGGCCACCATTTGCCCTCAGCATAAAATTCGGCCCAGCAATGGTATCCGTCTACCCCCCCATCATCCCTGTCTGAAGGAATACCGGCTCCCACCGCAAACCGAGCTGGGATATCTGCCGATCTGGCCAAAGAAATAAACAGGGAATGAAACTCCGTGCAATTGCCGGTTAAGGCGTCACAGGCATAAACGGCATCTCCGGTGCCGTAGGTTCCTGCTTTTATGTATTTCATATTATCGATGATGTAGTCGTACAGCGCCCTTGCTCTCATAATATCCCCATCCCCTCCTTTTACGCCAATAATGGAGTCTGCCAAGACTTTAAAACGATCTCCTACCGGCATCAGCAAGCTGGGATTAAGATAATCGGCTACAAAGCTATCATCTTCATAAGGATTCTTTTCCTGTCTGGTTACATCGTATACCAGTGTTAGCTTCTCCCCGCTTTGTTCCGGACCCAACTCCATAAAAAGAATGGAATTTCCGTATTTGTCTTCTTCCAGGATCTTATGGGTCACCGGGGTTTCTAAATTTTTTATTTCAATCTGCTGGAATCGATCACTCTGTGGCACCGGAATCCATATTTTAGCCTCCTCCGTAATTTCCGGGAGGGTAACCTCATATCGAAATTCAAAGTGGTCCTCCCCTTCTTTGATCCCCAACAGATCATTGGAGGCGTTCTCAATGGGTCTTCTGTACCAGGTTTTATCCTCGCGCTGTTTCCAGGTATAGAAAGGTTTACCATTTAGTTTGTGGAGCGTGGTTTCGGTCACTGTCATATTTCCCGGATCCCCTTCCAGGAAAAAATCCACATCGTAAACATCTCCACTAACATCGGCCAGGTCCACACAGGCAAAATGCCTTCTGGGCCCCAGATTCGATAGGTATTCGGTATGTACGCGCACCAATTGCAGTCGAAGGTCGCCTTCATCGGTAGTCATATGGAAATAGCCTCCCCCCTCATCTACCCTTTTATCTATATTCGCCTTAATTCCTTCTTCAATGTCTGCAGTGACCACCTTGGGTACCTCCATGGCGAGTGCTTTTTTCTCATTTTTTTCTTTCTTGCTAGTTTGGCAGCCAGTGGTAAGTGCCAACAGCAGGACCACTAAAACTTTTATTTCTTTCATCGATTTCGCTTCTATCTTACCCTATGAAATTACAACATTTCTATAGTTATCCCAATTTGTAGCGACTCCCCTGAGATAGGGATGGTGTGTTTGTGTAAAATTTAACCTAGTTTTAAAGGACCCAACCAATGGTATTCTTGTTATGCTCAATTTTTTCAGGAGAATTAGAAAACAACTCGCCCATAACAACCAGTTCCAAAGATACTTCCGATATGCTTTTGGGGAAGTGGCCCTGATCATGATCGGGATCTTTATGGCCCTGCAGTTGCAAAACTGGAATGAAAGGCGAAAACAAGAGATCGAATTTAATGTGATCCTGGAACAAGTTTACAATGCTGTTTTCTATGATGTAGATAAATTTAAGAGTCAGATCGGGAATATGGAGTATCAAATTGAAGGTCTCGATTTTATTCTTAGTCAACCGGATAGTATCCCCAAGGAAAAACTCCCTTATGCTTTATACAATATGGGATTTGATAACTTTAAATCGTACCAGTCTGATGTTTTTTTCTATGCAGACGATCTGGAGTCGGATTACAAGAACATGGAACGGAACGAACTCATCAAACAAATTTCGGGCTATTTAAATATCGTGCGAAGTGATGGAAGCTCTACCTACGATATCAGCAATAGTGATATGATGACCGATTTTTTAATCGCTGAGGACCTCGCCTACCCCGAAATGAATAGGGAAGACCTTAATATAGGGTGGGTAGAGAACCCCACTCCAAATTATTATAGTGAATCGAGGTTGGATCAATTGCGGAAGGATCTTAAAACGGAGAAGTATCAGGCAATTTTAAAAACGTACCGAAGTCAGAAAATTGTTTATAGAAGGGGCGCTCAAGCCAAGTTGAATTACGGGATTTCTATCCTGGAACTGATTAAAGCATACAACCCTGATGTACGGGTCATATATGCAAACGTGGGTTTAATCGGGACCTCTCTGGATGGGTATGATGATGTGGGCGGCAGATCTACCCCCATGCGGCAAACAGATATCAGAAACAGCATCTGGGAAACTGAACTTTACCTAAAGAAAGGCACCGTAAAATTCAGGTGTAATGACAGCTGGCTGCGAAACTGGGGCAGTGATTACGGTAACGAGAACAATCTTTCCGGAGATGCCATTCCCGACGGAAACAATATTGATCTGGAAGAAGGCACCTATCATATTACACTCGATCTGAGTAACTATACCTATGAATTTACGAAATTAGACTAGGCCTTGGAAGCTGAAAATACTAT
>JAHEHU010000210.1 GCA_024639765.1 Eudoraea sp. | reverse complement strand
GTGTATTTGCAATGGTATCTTGTAATAAAGACAATGACGACACTGCTAATAATTTACCTGAAGGATTTGCCTTAAAAGCAGATGCTAAAGTTAAAGTAGGAGATTTACCCGTGGCAATTTTGGATTTCGTAGCCCGCGAATTTCCGGAGAGCACTATCGACGAAGCAGAAAAAGAAGATAATGGTAATTTTGAGGTAGAGTTAAACGACGGAACCGAACTTATTTTCGATGCCACTGGCAACTTTTTAGGTATTGATGATGATAGTGAGGAGAGCGGCGATTTTGACGATTCCGAGGTGGATATTGAGACCCTATTGCCTGCTATATTGGAATATATTGAGATGAATTATCCCGGTATGGGAATAGAGGAGGCTTCACTTGAAAACAATGATCACTATGAAGTTACCTTAAATGATGATTTGGTTTTAATTTTTGATGCCAACGGTGGATTTTTAGGTATTGGTGTAGATGAAAACGACCAGGATGGTGACGGTGATTATGACTGGGAAGACGAAGATGGCGACGATGATGGAGAGACTATAGACCCGGCTCAATTGCCTGATATGGTTCTGGCCTACCTGGAAGAAACCTACCCAGACCTTTCTATTGTGCACGCAGAAGTAGAAGATGATGGAAAATATGAAGTGACTATGAGTAATGGCCTTGAGGTATATTTCGACGCAGAAGGAAATTTCCTTTCCGTGGATGATTAATATAACCGAGATTATTTGATAAAGGGCGAATGTCCTTAACAGCTAAAAATAAAATTACCCCGTTACCTATCTGTACAGAAGCAGTTTGGTATCGGGGTTTTTTATGGCTAGTTATTTGAATTTATTCCTCAAATTCTGCCATTTTTTTACCGATATGTTCCATCAATTCACCAAACTCTTTCTCCGGACTAAAATCTATTATTTTTACATCTTCTTCCACAATGGCGGTATGTCCGGCAGGCCAGTAAAAAACATCACCTGTTTTGACAAGTTCTTCAGATTTATCATCATAAATTAGACGTATGCTGCCCTCAATAATGTAGCCCCAATGTGGGCAATGACAACTATTATTTTTAAGTCCCTGCAACAAAGGTGTAAAGTCAGTTCCTTTTGGGATTTCATTAAAAGCAATGGTCATTCCTCCATAACCAGTTGCGTTTCGCATAATGGAATCGGGCGTTTGTAGTACAATGGGCATGTCTTCTTTGTTGATTTTCATAATTTTATGTATTAAAATGTTAATATATTTAGATTAATCTCTTCTCGCCAGGATTCATAGGGTCCCTTTTTTTGATACCTTATTGCATTTATATTATTGGTTTTGTTTCTATTATAATTTCTGCTCTACCTGAGATTAATTCTCTCCATAATTTCTATATAACGGGGTTCATGTTGATAAGCTTTAGTGAAGGGTCCTATAATGGCATAATAGGGTAGATTAGGATCTCTTCTGATATACAATTTTTCTAACCAGTACAATACTTTCTCCCTGTTTTCGGCCAAAAGGTATAGTAGTATAATTTTACTGGACCACAGGTAATGTGAGTCATTGATTTTCGCCAAGGCATCCGCAGTAAAATTCAAAGCAGCCTTAAAACCAGCACTTTTATGTGTTTCTTCGAGTATTTTATTTATTTCCTCCCGTCCGCTTGGTCTAATTATCTTTTTCAAATGTTCAATGGCTTTATCATACTGTTTTGTTTCGGAATAGGATATCAAAAGACCTACATCGCCGAGTTCTGAAATGTCCAGGGGTTCAAATATGCTGAGGTATTCATCATATCTTCCCTGGTGAAGTAACAAAACACCACGAAAATTTATTACTACAGGACTAAAAGGATCGAGCTCCACAGCTATATTTATTTGCTCCCAGGCTTCATCCCATCTATTTTGGATCATTAAAAAATGTGCGTAGAATGCTCTGGCATCTGAAAAATTGGGGTTTAAATTAAGGCACTTTTCCATAGCTTTCTCACTAGCCTTCCAATTAAAATCCGTGTTTGCTAATTTACTTGCCTGCCAACGCCAGACTTCCGCATCTGCACTATCAAGTGCAAATGCTTTTGCCAGGTATTCCTTCATTTTAGGATCGGCTTCCTCCGGCGATGCCATATTCAGTTGTTTTTTGCTTATCCAAATTCCAGATAAGCCACCAAAAGCCGGAGCAAAAAAAGGGTCTATCTCCACGGATTTCAAAAAATACTGTTCGGCCACATCTATTCCTTGAGGTGTTAGAAAAGCCAGGTTTATCCTTCCGTTTAAGTACATCTCATAGGCCCTGGGATCTACTTTACGCAAATTCGATTTCTCATTAAGTAAAGTCAATTTTAAGCGTTTTGCCACAAGGTTGGCAATCTCCTCTTGCGTAAAAAGGGCATCTTCAATTTTACGATCAAATGTTTCTGACCATAGTTGTGAGCCATCCCTGGTATCAATTAACTGTACTGTGGTACGAAAAGTGTCACCGGATTTGCGCACACTGCCCTCCAGAACATAGGAGACATCCAGTTCTTCACCTATGATATTGATGCTAACATCTTTCCCTTTGTAGGCAAAAGACGAAGTACGACTGATTACCTTCAGCTCTTTATATTTGGTAAGGTGATTCAATATCTCTTCACTGATTCCATCAGAAAAATACTCCTGGTCTTTGTTGGGGCTCATATCATCAAACGCCAATACTGCGATGGAAGAAGTAAATACAGGCA
>JAHEHU010000031.1:20450-26968 GCA_024639765.1 Eudoraea sp. | reverse complement strand
CTGCTTAATTGAGTATATTTCATGGCTATGATCTTAAAGCCTGCAGATGTGATCTTTTCTAAAATAGCTCCAATATGGCCATTTTCAACCGCATCGGGTTTGATCATGGTAAAAGTTCTCTTTCCTGTCATTCTAAAAAATTTTCGGCAAAAATACGTTTTCTAGATGCAACCTACAACATTAATACTGCTGGGTTAACGCATTCAGGATCTTGCCATGATTCCCCACCATCTGCATTAGGACTTCCCTGGTGTTCAGATCTAGGGTCAGTAATCCAAAACTTATCTCAGAAATGACCTCCCCTTGCCTGTAAGGGTTGGGTTCTCCGGAATAGCTGGAATACACATGGGTAAGGCCACTACTCGTAAAATCGATCAAGGGATATGATACGCCTGGTAGTTCTATTTCAGAGAATTCCGAGATATGACGATCCCCGGATAGGATGATCACCCCTTTAGCTTCTGATTCTTTTACAAGAGCTGTGAGCTTGTCTACTTCATGAGGAAAATTCCCCCAGGTCTCAAAGCCATGTTCGTTAGACAAGAATTGTATACTGCTCACTATAAGGTTAAAATCAGCCTTCGAATTATTCAATTCCTCTTCGAGCCATGTCCATTGTTTCTCACCCAATACAGTGCCCTGCCCATAGGTTCCCGGCTGGTAGCGTTTCTTAGAGTCTTCTGCTGGTGTTAAAGCTGACCTGAAATAGCGGGTATCCAGCACCAGGATCTTTACTGTACCCGAGGAAAGCTTATATGTATAACTTGTATAAACCCCTTCCTGGTTCCTACGAGGGCTATCTTCGGGAACGTCCATAAAATCTAGAAACACTTGCTGACTGGCTGCTTTAGAAGAAAATTCCACACCACCATCATTTAAGCCATAATCGTGATCATCCCAGGTCCCAATAACCTCAACCTCTTCACATAAGGCTTTATAGCCAGGGATCTCCTTCTGAATATTGAACATGGTGGCAATTTCCGAAGCCTTGTCAGTATCGGCATAAATGATATCCCCACCCCAGATCCAAACATCTGGCCGGGCAAACAGAACATCATCCCAAAGTTTGTTTTTTATGGTGTGTTTGTTACATGATCCAAAGGCAATCGTAAAAGAATCCCGGGAGCGAACCGACTGATCCTGGATTTGGCCAGATTTACAGCCTATTAGTAACATTAACAGGAACGGAAAGAAAGAACGTTTTAACGCTGACATAAGGAGAAATACATTTAGTATCAAATGTAAAATAAATGGTGGTTACCTAATAAAAGTTTTCTATTATTTATTCTCTAGTGAAGCAACCACCTTGTAGAATTCAGGACAACAGAACTACAGTTTCGTATTTTTCCGTATTAATTTTAGGGTTTAATACGACATTGCTAATTACATTTTGTATTAAATTGTATCTTTGCCCGCATGAATTCAGCCGATGTTGGGGCCCTCAAATCCCTTCTTAGTAGTTCCCAAAAAATAGTGATCATTCCTCACAAGAATCCAGACGGGGATGCTATAGGAGCTGCTTTGGCCTTAAATTTCTATTTAAAATCAACCGGACATCACACAACTGTCATAACTCCAAATGATTACCCTCAATTTTTAAAATGGATGCCGGGAACCGGTGAAGTCGTAAATTTTGAGAAGGAAAATGTAGAAGCCACCAAAGCTATTGAAGAAGCCGCAGTCATATTCACAGTAGACTTTAATGAGCTTGGCAGGATTGGTCCAATGCAAGAAACAGTACGCAGTGCCAGAGCCACTTTTGTGATGGTAGACCACCACCAAAGTCCGGCAGATTATGCAAGCATTATGTACTCTGACATAAACATGAGTTCTACCTGTGAAATGATCTTTCATATGATAGTGGCCTTAGGAGGACTAGAACTTATAACAAGTGATATGGCCGATTGCCTGTATGCCGGTATAGTGACCGATACAGGCTCTTTTAAATATGCTTCTACAACCGGTAAGACGCACAGGGTCGCCGCAACCTTGATCGATAAAGGTGCACATAGTGCTGAGATCCATAAGAACATTTTTGATACGAATACGGCAAGCCGGCTACACCTGTTAGGGTGTGCCTTGAAAAATATGGTGATCTTGCCAGAATTCAGCACAGCGTATATTTCATTGAGTCAGGAAGAGTTAGATACCCATCAATTCAAGAAAGGGGACACCGAAGGTTTTGTGAACTACGGACTAACGCTGGAAGGGATCAGATTCGCAGTAATATTCATAGAAAATAAAGAAGAAGGGATCATCAAGATCTCTTTGAGATCTGAAGGTGACTTCTCAGTAAACGAATTCGCCAGGAAATATTTTGAAGGCGGTGGTCATACAAATGCCGCCGGGGGAAAAAGCAATAGAAATATGAAAGATACCATTCACTATTTCAGGTCGCTGCTTCCGGAACATAAAACTGCATTATTAGGATGAAAAGAATATCCGTACTGCTTCTACTAATGGGTCTCATGGCTTGCCAGGGACCCGAGCCGCGAAAACCAGTTAAGGTAAATTCTGGCTCATTTATCAAGGAATCTGTAGAAAGGAATAAGAAGCTGTTGGCTTTTGAAGAGCAGTTGATCCAGGAGATCATACAAAAAGACAGTCTCCATACGTATATCCCCACGTCAGATGGGAGCTGGTATTACTATGATCTAAAAAATGAGGTTGCCACTTATACGCCTCAGACGGATGACCTGGTGCGTTTTACGTACTCACTTTCCAACTTTAATAACGATACTATTTACAGTGCCCAAGATATAGGACTGCAATCATATAAGGTAGATAAGCAAGACCTTTTTCCCGGATTGCGTAGCAGTCTAAAACTTTTAAAAGAAAGTGAAAAGGCTACATTTCTGTTCCCGTCTTCCCTAGCTTATGGGTATCTGGGAGACCAGAACAAAATAGGCGTGAATGTTCCGCTGAAAGCTTCTATTACTGTCATTGCTATTGAAAAAAATAATAACACTGAATAAACATTAACATCTAATGAAAAACACTTATCTATTACTAACTGCTATTTTAATCTTGATCACAAGCTGTAAATCTAGCCAATACACCCATCTTGGTGACGGTATCTTTGCTGATATTAAAACTAACAAGGGCGATATCATACTGAAGTTGGAGCATGAAAAAACGCCTGTGACTGTGGCCAATTTTATTTCCCTTGCAGAAGGAACCAGCCCTTTTGTTAGTGAGGAATATAAAGAGAAAAGGTATTATGACGGACTTACATTTCATCGGGTTATGAAAGATTTCATGATACAGGGTGGTGATCCTACTGCCACCGGTACCGGAAATCCCGGGTACAGATTTAAAGATGAGATCGTAGATTCCCTCAGGCACGATAGGGCAGGCATTCTATCCATGGCCAATGGCGGACCAAAAACCAATGGGAGCCAGTTTTTTATAACGCTCAAGGAAACGCCCTGGTTAGATGGTGTTCATACCGTTTTTGGTGAAGTTATTGAAGGAATGGCCGTGGTAGATTCTATTGGCGTAACTGAGACTGCAGCCAAAGATAAACCCGTGGTAGACGTGGTCATGAATTCTGTGGAGATCATACGTAACGGGAAGGAAGCAAAGAACTTTGATGCGGTACAGATCATGAGTGACTATTTTGCAGCCGAAGAAGCAGAAATTGCGGCAATGACCAAAATGATGGAAGATTTTGCTGCAGAAATGATGTCTCAAAAAAATTCGATAGAGGCGTTGCCGTCTGGACTTAAGATATTGGTCCTAACTGAAGGTGCCGGGGCTAAACCAAAGGTGGGACAGAAGGTTATGGTTAATTATGCAGGGTATCTTGAGGATGGTTCTATGTTCGATAGTAACTATGAGGAAATTGCCAAAACCTATAAAGTATATGATGAAGAACGTAAAGTTGGCGGAGGCTATGAACCATTTCCTATGGATTATAGTCCAGATGCCAGACTTATCCCCGGCTTTAAAGAAGGGTTGATGACCATGAAAGTTGGAGACAAGGTAAGGCTCTTTATTCCTCCGCATTTAGGATATGGACAACAAGGGAGTGGCCCTATTCCACCGAATGCCAATCTGGTCTTCGATCTTGAGATCGTAGATTTGGCTACAGAGTAAATAAAAGCCCGCATCAGCGGGCTTTCTTATTTATTGGGTATTTGTGTTAGGATCACTTTGAGAAACTTCCAGAATTTCTGAACCGATGAGATCTGTACCCGTTCGTCTGGCGAATGGGCTCCCTTAATATTAGGACCAAAACTGATCATGTCCATTTCCGGATAATGACTACCTAAAATTCCACACTCCAGACCCGCATGGCAGGCCACTACTTCTGGGGTATGCTTAAATAGTTCTTCATACTGAGTCTTTAGGATGGTTAGAATTTCAGAATCGGGATTTGGGCGCCAACCCGGGTATTCCCCACTCAGGGTTACCTTGTAGCCGGCTAACTGAAATACGCTTTTTATACTATGAGCCAGATCAAATTTTCCTGATTCCACTGAAGAACGAGTAAGGCATCCTATTTTGATATTACCATCGCCAACCTCCACCCTGGCCAGGTTATTAGAAGTTTCTACCAACCCATCGATGGCTGCACTCATAGCAAATACACCATTGTGAACTCCGTAAAGTGCTTCTATTAAACTCTTTTGGGAATTTTGGTTCATATAGGTTCCTTTTACCTTATTTTCCAGAAGTACAATCTTCAGGTTAGGCTCTGTTACCGATAATTCCTTTTGTATGTCCCTTGCCAGAATTTGTATGGCCTTAACCACATCTTCCCGCTGGGAGAGTATGATAAACTGTACCACACTTTCGCGAGGAATGGCGTTCCTGAGACCGCCTCCTGCGATAGTCATGATACCAATTTCTCCGGCCTCGGAGGCTGCGTGTAGAAGACGGTTCATGATCTTATTTGCATTGCCCAGACCACGGTGAATATCCATCCCGCTATGTCCTCCACTAAGTCCATTTACAGTTAGCTGATATCCGCCTATATCCTTTGGGGTATTTATTTCCTCATAGCTGCCTTCAGCGGTAATATCAATTCCACCGGCACATCCTATATCTATTTCATCGTCATCTTCAGTATCCAGATTCAATAAAATATCTCCTTTCAACACTCCCGGTTTCAATCCTTTTGCTCCGGTCATCCCTGTTTCTTCATCAATTGTAAACAAGGCTTCCAGTGGCGGATGTGGAATTGAATCGCTCTCCAGTAGTGCCATGATGGCGGCCACACCCATCCCATTATCAGCTCCAAGAGTTGTTCCTTTAGCTTTTACCCAATCTCCGTCAATATACATTTGTATACCCTCCTCATCAAAATTGAATTCGGTATCGTTGTTTTTTTGATGTACCATGTCTAAATGTGATTGTAATACCACCGTCTTCTTTGATTCCATTCCCGGAGTTGCCGGTTTTCTGATGATCACATTTCCAACTTCATCCTGAAGCGTCTCAAGATTCAGTGATGTTCCAAATTTTTCCATGAAGGCTATTACACGCGCTTCTTTCTTAGAAGGTCTTGGAACGGCGTTGAGATTCGCAAAATGTTTCCACACGACCTGAGGCTCTAGATGACAAATTTCCATGGGCATAGGTATATTTTAGAGATCAAAAATACGGAGACCAGCAGAACAAACCCATAAATTTGGGTATTTTTAAGCCATGAACTACCGTTTAAAAAATGGCATCGCCCTCTCACTGATCCTACAAATCCTTGCTATTAAATGGATTGGTAGTCAACCCGAGTTTATAGAGAACTATTACAGTAACGGACTCTATCCATATATCTCAAGTGCTATGAGATGGCTATATGGTTGGATACCTTTTTCTCTGGGGGATGTAATTTATACACTACTTATCTTAGCGGCCATACGCTATATTTATAAGAATCGTATGGAGATACGTTTAAAACCCGTATCCTTTCTTCGCAACATTGTAATGGTGCTCGCTATTGCCTATTTTTCTTTCCATCTTTTATGGGGTTTCAATTATTACAGGCAACCCATTTATAAAACCATGGCACTCAATGCAAACTACACCTCTCAAGAATTGCAAGAATTTACAGAAATATTGGTTCTAAGGACCAATGCTGCACATAGTGCAGTGGTCATCGCAGATAGCGTTCAGGTTGATATCCCCTATTCTCGTTCAGATATCTTTTTAAAAATAGAACAAGGGTATGAACAGATTGGCGAAGTAATACCCAATTTCCACTATGACCGCCCAAGTATTAAAGGGTCTCTTTACAGTCTGTTTTTAACCTATATGGGCTATGGAGGGTATCTCAATCCTTTTACCCTTGAGTCCCAGGTGAATCAAAAGATCCCAATGTTCCGCTTCCCTGTAGTAAGTTGCCATGAGATTGGTCACCAAATGGGATTTGCTGCTGAGAATGAGGCTAATTTCATCGGATATTTAGCTGCCTTGAATAATGAGGACCAATATATTCGTTATTCAGCCCTTTCCTATGCTCTCAGCTATTGTTTAGCAGAGTTGAGAAATCAGGATGAAGCAAGGTTTCAGGAACT
>JAHEHU010000031.1:0-20350 GCA_024639765.1 Eudoraea sp. | reverse complement strand
AGATCACCACAATACGACCCCACGAGGGAAGGCTTTTACTGGAACGATCATATCATGCCAGAGGCAGATGCAATCAATGAATTCAAATATGATGATAAAAGTGCCAAAGCCCTTCGGGAGGCAGGATTTGGAATCGTAAACTCCCATATCCAAGATGGAATTGCCAGAGGAACAGGGGTTCTGATAGCACTAAAATCGGAAGGAAATGATGCCGAGCGGATCTTGGACGACAGTTCTTCCCAATATTTCTCCTTTGACAGAAGTGTCCTGAAAAGGCAATCCTACCCCACCTCTTTGATGGGATCCATGGCATTGCTGCGTCAGATGTATCATGATGCATCCTGGTATCAAAAAGGAAATGTAAAAACAAAAGACAGATCTCTTGAGGCATTATTAGATAACAGCGGACTAGTACAGATATTTGCGGCAGGCAATGCCGGAAATGTGCTGCGGGCAGATAAGATAGGTGATGCCTTTGGTACACAATACGCTATCCTGGGCGGCGGCAATGAATTTGAGATCATCAACGAGATCAAAGCAACCAATGCTAAATTGATCATTCCGATAAATTTTCCGGATGCTATGGATGTTTCAGACCCCTATCAGGCAGATTTTGTCGCTTTGAAGGATATGCGCTTCTGGAATCAGGCACCTTCTAATCCAAAGGTATTGGCAGATAACGGAGTCTCCTTTAGCTTCACCCTGCATGAACTAAAAAGTCCGGCTAAGCTGAAAGAAAAAGTGATGAAGGCCATTGAATATGGCTTGTCTGAGTCCAGAGCGCTTGAAGCGCTTACCAGCACTCCAGCTTCCTTATTAGGGAAATCAAATTCTATAGGTAGTTTGCAAACAGGCAGGTATGCAAATTTCCTTATTACATCGGGAAATATCTTCGATAAAGAGACCACCTTATATGAGAATTGGGTACAAGGCCAGAAGAATGTTGTGAATACTATGGATCAAAAGGATATCAGAGGTACTTACAATCTATCTGCGGGAGGAACCATATATACGCTGGCTATTACAGGTGAACCTGCCAAACCAAAGGCTGAAATAAAATTAGATACGGTAAAATTATCCTCTACATTTAAATATGATAATGATTGGATCACATTATCCCTTACTACAGCACAGAAGGAAACCTACAGGATGACCGCTAGGGTTACTTCCGGAGAAGCTAATTTAAAGGGAAGATTATTGCTGCCAAATGGAGGAGATGGTTCTTTTACAGCAATAAGGACAGAAGGCCCTTCAGATAAAACAAAAAATGAAAAGGATACGGCCCAAGAAGGGCCAAAAGTAATGCCTGTTACGTTTCCGAATGTGGGGTACGGATATGCACAGAAACAAGGGGCACAAGATATGCTCTTTAAGAATGCTACTGTATGGACAGGGGAAGCGGCAGGAATATTGGAAAATACTGATGTATTGGTCAAAAATGGTAAGATCTCCAAAATTGGTAAGGATCTGAGTGCCGGAAATGCAAGTGTGATAGATGCTTCAGGAAAGCACCTTACGGCAGGTATTATAGACGAACACAGTCATATTGCTGGTTTGGCCATTAACGAAGCCGGACAGAATTCGTCTGCAGAAGTAAAAATGACAGATGTGGTAGACCCTGAAGATATGGACTTGTATCGAAATTTAGCGGGTGGCGTAACCACAGTACAACTCCTCCATGGATCTGCCAACCCAATTGGGGGACGCTCTGCGATTCTCCGACTCAAATGGGGAGAACCTGCTGACAAACTGATCTTTGAGAATTCTCCTAAATTCATAAAATTCGCTTTAGGTGAAAACGTGAAACAAAGCAACTGGGATAGCTACAGCAGATTTCCACAAACCAGAATGGGTGTAGAACAGGTCTTTGTTAATTACTTCCAAAGGGCAAAAGAATACGATGCTTTGAAAAAAAGCGGCAAAGCTTATCGCTATGATGAAGAAATGGAAGTCCTGGTAGAGATCCTTAATGGGGAACGTTTTATCAGCTGTCATTCCTATGTTCAGAGTGAGATCAATATGTTGATGAAAGTGGCAGATAAATTTGGTTTCAGGGTGAATACCTTCACTCATATTCTGGAAGGGTATAAAGTAGCCGATAAAATGGCAGCTCATGGCGTGGGCGGTTCAACTTTTAGTGATTGGTGGGCCTATAAATTTGAGGTAAATGATGCCATCCCTTATAATGCAGCCATTATGGCCAGTCAGGGGGTCACCGTTGCTATAAACAGTGATGACGGGGAAATGTCTAGACGTTTAAACCAGGAAGCTGGCAAAACGGTCAAATACGGGGGCGTCTCTGAAGAAGAAGCCTGGAAAATGGTAACCATTAATCCTGCAAAATTATTGCATATTGATGATCGTGTGGGCAGTATCAAAGAAGGTAAAGAAGCCGATCTTGTTTTATGGAATGCACATCCGTTATCTGTATATGCCAAAGCTGAAAAAACGATCATACAGGGTACTACCTATTTCGATCTGGAAAAGGACAAGGCCTTACGTCAATCTATCAAGAAAGAACGAAGTGAGTTGGTTAAGATGATGGTCGCAGAGAAAAATGGAGGTGCTAAAATGCAACCCCCTGCTCAACGCAAAAAAGAACGTTTTAATTGTGACAGTTTATAACTAGAAAGACATGAAAAAAATAAAGTATATAATCGTTGCCCTTCTTACAGGGTTTATTCAGACAGGCCTTGGACAGCAAACCCCGGCCTCGGAACAGACAGAGACCATTTCGATAACCGGAGCTACTGCTCATATAGGAGATGGTACTGTAGTAGAGAACTGTACCTTGATCTTTACCAATGGTAAGATCACTGCCTTAGGTACCGCAGTTGAGCCTCAGGGAAAAGTGATCAATGCCAGCGGAAAGCATTTGTATCCGGGCTTTATTGCCCCCGGGAAATCATTGGGGTTAATAGAGGTTAATTCGGTGAGGGCTAGTAATGATCAGGATGAAATTGGCACAATGATCCCTCACGTACGAAGTCTTATAGCCTACAATGCTGAGTCTAAAGTTGTGGAAAGTATGCGCCCCAATGGTGTGTTACTAGGCCAGGCTACCCCGAAGGGTGGAAGGATCTCAGGAACATCCTCTATTGTTCAATTCGATGCCTGGAACTGGGAAGATGCAGCTGTAAAAGTTGATGATGGCATACACCTTAATTGGCCCAACACCTTCAGAAGAGGGCGCTGGTGGATAGGTGAACCACGGGGATATCAGCCTAATAAAGAGTATAGTGAACAGGTAGAGGACGTACTTTCCTTTCTACGCAATGCCAAAGCCTATGGAAAAGGGAGTGCCACAAGTGTAAACCCCGCCTTTGAAGCTTCCCAGGGCATATTTAGTGGTTCTCAGAGACTATATGTATACGCTCAGGATGAAAAGCAGATCATCGATGCTATTACTGCTTTAAAGGAGATTGGGGTAGAAAACCTGGTTTTAGTAGGGGGATATCACGCCCACAGGATCACTGACTTCTTAAAGAAACACAATATTCCTGTTCTCGTAAATTATACCCATACGCTGCCAGAATTTGCAGATGATGATTACGACTTCACCTATAAGCTTCCAAAATTATTGGTAGATGGTGGTTTATTGGTTGGTTTGCAAAATGCAGATGCCTCTAATTTTCAAACCCGGAATCTGCCCTTTTATGCGGGCCAGGTTGTTGGGCAAGGTCTTGAGAAAGAAACTGCCTTACAGCTTATCAGCGGAAATACCGCTAAGATCCTGGGGATTGATGACCTTTATGGAACCTTGGCTATTGGGAAAAGTGCTACCCTTTTCGTTTCTGAAGGTGATGCACTGGATATGCGTGGAAACCAACTTTCCCATGCATTTATTGACGGTCGTGAATTATCATTGGAAACCCACCAGACAGAACTCTGGAAACGATATATGGGCAAGTATAACCAACAATAACCTAATAAAAATTAGAAAAGCGGGGGTATTCGGATATTCTGAATACCCTCGCTTTTGTTTACATTTTTCGGCTATTTTACTTCCAAATGTCGGATAATACACCCAAAGTTTACGGTTTGAGTTATTTTTGCTGTTATGCAGGAAGTTAAATACATAGCCAGTCCTCAAAATGCATTGATCAAAAAGTTGATGCAATTAAAAGATAAAAAGAAGGAGCGCCTCCAAAGCGGTACTTTTCTTATTGAAGGTCAACGCGAACTGGAAATGGCTGTAAAAGGTAATTACACCATAAATTCTATATTTTATTACACTGAATTATTCACCATAGAAAACGCAAAAACATTCTTAAAAAATTTCGCCAAGGACGCCGAGTTGGTAGAGATCTCCAAGGAGGTATATCAAAAACTAGCTTACCGTGAAAAAACCGAAGGAGTTCTGGCCGTAGGAAGGACCAAGAGCCACGAACTAAAAAACCTTTCCTTAGCTGATAAGCCGTTCATCCTGGTGGCAGAAGCACCCGAAAAACCAGGGAACCTTGGTGCCCTGTTACGCACTGCAGATGCCGCAAACCTCGATGCTGTAATTATTGCCAATCCAAAGAGTGATCTATATAATCCCAACATTATAAGGTCTAGTATAGGTTGTGTTTTTACAGTACCAATAGCGACGGGAAATACTCCTGAGATCATTACCTTTTTAAAAGAGCGTAAGATCAAGACGTTTGCCGCAGCATTATCGGCAGAGAAAGACTACACCAAGGCAGATTACACAGGGGCTACAGCCATTGTGGTTGGGACAGAATCCACAGGTTTGTCTGATCACTGGCTATCAAAAGCTGATGATCAGATCATTATCCCAATGGAAGGATCAATAGATTCTATGAACGTCTCTGTCTCTGCAGCAATTCTTATCTTTGAAGCGAAACGCCAGCGTAAATAACTGGCAGTTAACAACACAAACACGGCGAACCTATGAGTAGTAATTCCCTGTACTATTTAATTTTTATAATTCTAATTGCTGAGTTTTTGATAGAAACCCTGATGGACTATTTGAATTCTAAAAAATTCAAGGAGCCCATCCCTACGGAACTTTCGGATGTATATGATGCGGAAGCCTACGCAACATCACAAGCATATAAAAAAACCAACTATAAATTTGGATTGATCACCTCTGGCTTTTCCCTCATCCTTACCCTATGTTTTTTGGGTTTTGGAGGATTTGAATGGGTAGACAGGCTTGTGCGTGGATACACTGATCATCCAATCCCTATGGCGCTCTTCTTTTTTGGGATTATAATGTTGGGAAGTGATCTTATCACAACCCCTTTTTCGTACTACCAAACCTTTGTAATAGAGGAACAATTTGGTTTCAACAAGAGCACTCGAAAACTATTTTTCATAGACAAGCTAAAAGGTTGGGCCATGTTGGCCATTCTGGGAGGAGGTATCTTATCCGTGATTATTTGGTTCTTTCAATGGGCGGGCACCTCTTTTTGGTTATATGCATGGGGCTTAATCGCTGTTTTTACGATATTTATGAACCTGTTCTACAGCAGGCTCTTTGTACCTCTGTTCAATAAGCAAACACCTTTGGAAGAGGGCGGACTTAAAGAAAAGATCCATCTATATGCACGAAAGGTTGGGTTTGAATTAAAAAATATTTATGTCATAGACGGTTCTAAAAGATCTACCAAATCTAATGCCTATTTTTCGGGCTTTGGGAAAGAAAAAAGGGTCACCCTTTATGATACACTGATCAATGATCTGGAAGAAGAAGAGATTGTGGCGGTTTTGGCTCATGAGGTTGGGCATTATAAGAAGCAACACATTGTCGTAAACCTTTTGGCTTCCATTATTTTAACCGGAGTTACATTATTTGTTTTATCCTTATTCATCAATAATCCGGCTGTATCCATGTCAATAGGAGTAAGCAATCCCAGCTTCCATGCTGCTCTGATAGGTTTTGGGATCCTCTACAGTCCCATATCACAACTCACAGGACTCGCCATGAATTATATTTCCAGAAAGTTTGAATATCAGGCGGATAATTATGCAAAGTCTACCTTCGAGGCCTCTCCCTTAATCAGCTCTTTGAAAAAGCTTTCAAGAAATAACCTTAGTAACCTTACCCCCCACCCTGCCTACGTTTTTATGCACTATTCACATCCTCCATTGATAGACAGGGTTCGTAACCTCAAGGCATGATTTTTGTTGGTAACTCCAAAAGATTGTGGTAATTTTAAGTTATGAGGAGTGAAGCCGTCATTGATAAGGAGAACCGTGAAATAGCCAAGCAATACAAGGAATTGCTTCGTATTAGCTATCAAATGCTTACCCCGGAAGATAAACAACTGATCAGGTCTGCTTTTGACGTTGCTGTAGATGCACATAAGAATCAGCGTCGTAAATCTGGTGAGGCCTATGTTTTTCATCCCATAGCCGTTGCGAAGATCGTGGCATCAGAAATTGGATTGGATGCCATATCTATTGCTTCTGCACTTTTACATGATGTTGTTGAAGACACTGAGTATACTCTTGATGATATTGAGCGACTCTTTGGAGAGACGGTGGCAAGGATCGTGGACGGACTTACTAAGATCGCACATCTTAACAAGGACACTAATATTTCCCAGCAGGCAGAGAACTTCCGTAAAATGCTTCTTACGCTTCATGATGATGTGCGTGTGATCATCATCAAGATCGCAGATCGGTACCATAATATGCTTACGATGGATTCCATGCCGGAGGACAAACAAGTGAAACTGGCATCTGAAACGCTTTATATCTATGCGCCATTGGCTCATAGGATAGGTCTATACAACATTAAAACAGAGTTAGAGGATCTAAGTCTGAAGTATACAGAACCCGAAGTATACTATGACATTCTGAAGAAGATTGAGCATACAAAAGAAGAACAACTAAAATATATTGATGATTTCACGGCCATTATCAAAGGTTCTCTGGATAAAGAGAAATTGAATTATGAGATAAAGGGCAGGATGAAGTCTATTTTCTCCATCCGAAGGAAAATGAATACTCAGAATGTTTCTTACGAGGAGATCTATGATAAGTTTGCCATTAGAATTATCTATAAATCTGATAGAGCGAACGAAAAATTCCTGGCATGGAAGATCTATTCTATAGTAACAGACCATTTCACCCCTAACCCCATCCGTTTGCGAGATTGGATATCCTCTCCCAAGTCTACAGGATACGAGGCCCTGCATATTACTGTAATGGGACCACAAGGGCGTTGGGTAGAAGTACAGATCCGCAGTGAACGCATGCATGAGATCGCTGAAAAGGGGTATGCAGCACATTTTAAATACAAGCATGGTGATCAAAAAGAACAAGGGATAGAAGAATGGCTGAATAAGTTACAGGAGGCTCTAGAGAGTTCTAACGGAAATGCAGTAGATTTTGTTGAGGAATTTAAACTCAACCTCTATTCCAAGGAGATCTTTGTTTTTACCCCCAAAGGAGAGCTTATCTCTCTCCCCAAAGGAGCTACCCCCTTAGATTTTGCTTTTAACATCCACACAGAAGTAGGGATGCGCACCAGAGGGGCTAAGGTAAATGGTAAATTGGTCCCTTTAAGTACTGTTTTAAAAAGTGGGGATCAGCTAGAGATCATTACCTCAGACAGTGCCAAACCCAATCAAAACTGGTTGGAATACGCTACCACAGCACGTGCAAGATCCAAGATCAGGGCCTCCTTGCGAGATGAAAAGAAATCGATCGCTGCAGAAGGAAAAGAGAATCTGAGAAGAAAACTAAAGTCGCAGAAAGTCACGCTGAATGAGGATTCTATCAATAAAATGGTGGCTTATTTTAAGCTGCAAACCAGCCTTGATCTTTTCTACAGGGTAGGTGTTGGCGCTATCGACAACCAAAAGATCAAAGATTTTGCCTCCTCTTACAATAATGCATTTATAAGCTTCTTCAAGAACAGAATGCGTAAAAAACCCGTCCCCGAGGAAATAGAGAAGGACGAGATCACTTCCAAGTTTGATATGCTGGTCTTTGGGAAAGAAGAGGAGAAGTTGGAGTATAAACTTTCTCAATGTTGTAACCCCATTGCCGGGGATGATGTTTTTGGCTTTATAAGTGTTAATGATGGTATTAAAGTGCACAAAAAAAATTGTCCCAATGCCATTTCTCTGCAGTCAAATTATGCTTACAGGATCATTAGCGCTAAATGGATCGATTCTACACAGGAAGAGTTTACCGCAGAAATAAAACTCACAGGAATTGATAACCTCGGACTTATAAATAAGATCACAGAGATTATCTCAGACAATATGCATGTGAACATGAAGAACCTTAACTTCGATACAGACAGTGGCACCTTTAGTGGGAAGATCACCGTGGTTGTAAAAAACAAGGTCATCTTAAAGAAATTGATAGATAATCTTAAGGAAGTTCAGGGTATAGATAAAGTTAGCAGAAGCTAAACTCTCCTCATTTTCAAGCGGTGATTTCACTGCTTAAAAGTCCTTCCATTTTATTTTTTTAGCTGTACATTTGTAGCATATTGCAGCCTAAGCTACCATCATGGGAAACAAGGATCAAGAGATCGTTAAAAATGTATTTACCACCTTTTTGGAGGACAATGGGCATAGAAAAACACCGGAGCGATATGCTATTTTGCAGGAGATCTATGAAAGTGATAATCATTTCGATATAGAATCGCTATACATTAAAATGAAGAATAAGAATTACCGGGTCAGCAGGGCAACATTATACAATACTATCGAGCTGTTACTCGATTGTAAATTGGTGCGAAAACATCAATTTGGAAAGAACCAGGCTCAATACGAAAAATCGTATTTTGACAGGCAACACGATCATGTGATCCTGACGGATACGGGGGAAGTGGTAGAATTTTGTGATCCACGCATCCAATCCATTAAAAAGACAATAGAAGAGGTTTTTGATATCAAAATAAATAATCACTCACTCTATTTTTACGGCACCAGAAATCCACAAGAAAAAACAAACTAACAAACGAATTCAGATACATGGCGGTAGATTTACTACTAGGTCTTCAATGGGGAGACGAGGGAAAAGGAAAGATCGTTGACGTACTAACCAAAAATTACGATATCATTGCGCGCTTTCAAGGTGGCCCCAATGCCGGGCATACCCTCGAATTTGACGGAATTAAGCACGTATTACACACTATTCCCTCCGGGATCTTTCACGAAGAAGCGATCAATGTGGTAGGGAACGGGGTGGTAATAGATCCTGTGATCTTTCGGAAAGAACTGGCTAATTTATCCCAGTTCGAAATTGATATTAAATCGCGTTTGCTTATCTCACGTAAGGCCCACCTTATACTTCCAACTCACCGTTTGTTAGATGCAGCTTCAGAAACAGCTAAGGGAAAGGCAAAAATAGGGTCCACACTAAAAGGAATTGGGCCCACCTACATGGATAAAACAGGCAGAAACGGATTGCGTATTGGGGATCTGGAATTACCCAATTGGAAAGACAAATACAGATCCTTGGCGGATAAGCACGAAGCCATGATCCACTTTTATGATGTGGACATACAGTACAACCTACAAGAACTAGAAGCGGAATTCTTTTCTGCGATCGAGACCTTGAAAAAACTCACCTTTATAGACAGTGAGGAATATCTTTACAGGGCTCAAAAAGAAGGAAAAGCGATCCTTGCTGAAGGTGCACAGGGGTCCTTACTCGATATAGATTTTGGTACATATCCTTATGTAACCTCCTCTAACACTACAGCCGCAGGAGCCTGCACGGGGCTTGGAGTGGCTCCCAACCAGATCGGCAAGGTATATGGCATTTTTAAAGCCTATACAACTAGGGTAGGCAGTGGTCCATTCCCTACAGAATTGTTTGATGAAGACGGTGCTACCATGGGTCGTGTTGGCAACGAATTTGGAGCTACTACCGGTAGGCCAAGACGTTGTGGATGGATAGATCTGGTAGCCCTTAAATATGCGGTACAGATAAATGGGGTAACCCATCTTATGATGATGAAATCGGATGTTTTAAGTGGATTTGAGACCATAAAAGTATGTACGGCCTATCATTATCAGGGGAAAAAGATTACGCATTTGCCTTACAATATTGAGGCTTCCAATGTAACCCCGGTTTATACAGAACTTAAAGGATGGAAACAAGATCTTACAAAAATGAATGCTGAAGACCAACTTCCTAAAACACTTATGGAATATATCTTGTACCTGGAAGAAGCGTTGGAAGTGCCTATACAAATAGTCTCCGTTGGTCCGGACAGGACCCAGACCATTCATAGGGAACTGGCCCTTTCTTAATAACAAGTCTGGTCTTCATCTATTAAAACTGTATTAAAGAAGGCCCACCTGCATCAAAAAATCCTATTTTTGGTCAAAATTCTGCCCTTGAAAGGAATATTGCGCATACTTATTATCATGCTCCCCCTTGGATGGGTAAGTGCACAGGACAAAGCCTCTGCACCAAGACAGATCAATATTGTATATGGAGCTAATTTTACCAAGGATGAGGTAAACTATCCGGGAGCTTCCATTTTTAGCAAAGATGACAAACAGGTACAATTTGAACATCAGGGTGCTGATCTTTGGTGCGATATCGCCATTTTTTACCAAAAAGAGAACAAATTAAAAGCCATTGGAAATATAAGGCTTACACAAGGCGATTCCGTACAGATGACCAGTGGAAAGATAGATTATGATGGCAATGTAAAACTGGCAAAGGCCTGGGAGAAGGTAGTTCTTAAGAATTCAGACATGACCTTGAGAACGGACACGCTCTATTTTGATCGGGAAAACCAGGAATCTTATTACAATAATTCGGGGACCATCATAGATTCTGCCAATACCCTAACCAGTAAGATAGGACGGTATTTTATGGAACCTAAGAAATACCAGTTCCTGCAAAGCGTGAAGATCAAAAATCCGGAGTATACCGTAGAGTCTGCCCAACTAGACTATTACACAGCCACCAAAAATGCTTACATGTATGGGCCCTCTACTATTACAGGTGACACTTATACCATTTACTGTGAACGAGGATTTTACGATACCAAGGTAGAAACGGGCTATGGAATAAAGAATACCAGGATCAATTATAACAACAGGATCATAGAGGGAGACAGTGTCTATTTTAATAAAATACGGGAATTTGCCTCGGCTACCAATAATATAAAAGTTACGGATACCATTAACAACGGAGTTATAAGAGCTCATTATGCTGAAGTTTACAAAGCCAAAGATTCACTATTCGCTACCAAGAGAGCCGTATCTGTGAGTCTGGTTGAGCAAGATTCGCTCTATATCCACGGAGACACCCTTATGGTAACGGGAAAGCCCGATGATCGCATCCTCAGAGCTTTCAGGAACACAAAATTTTATAAAACAGACCTTAGCGGGAAATGCGATTCTTTGCATTTTAAACAAAAAACAGGCATCACCCAATTGATACGAAATCCTATCTTGTGGAACCTGGAGAATCAGATGACCGGAGATAGTATTTTACTTATCTCTGATATGGAAACGGAAAAATTAGATTCCCTAAAAGTAATTAACAATGCCTTTGTTATTTCGCAGGACACTATTGGAAAAGAAGGCTTTAACCAGGCCAAGGGAAAAGATCTTTTCGGGAAGTTTATAGAAAATGAACTGAAGATCGTAGACCTGGTAAAAAATACAGAGGTCATCTATTATATGTATAATGATGATGAAGAGCTCATAGGGATCAACAAGACCATTTGCAGCGCCATTCGTATGACCTTTGAGAATAGTGATATTGAGGATATTACGTTTATCACAAATCCGGAAGGAGATATTTTTCCGGAAGAGGAGTTGCCCGAAAACAGCAGAAAGCTAAAAGGTTTTATATGGCGAGGGGATGAACGAATACGGAACAAAGATGCGATCTTTGATGATGATGATAACAACATAGAACTAGTAAAAATTCAAGGGTTAGACAACCCTATTGATACAGAAATAGATGCAACCACCTCAGAGGTGGAAAAAAAAGCACGAGATTTCATTAGTTCCTCAACTTCAGAAAAAGATCCTGAAGATAAAAGTATTATAGTTTCGGCCAATACTATCCCTGCCAAAAAGATTGATGGAAAAAAGCCCCGATTCGAAGAAACAACGGGGGAGGCAGATCTTACCCCTGGATACTATCTTATTGCAAACGTCTTTAAAAAGGAGGAAAACTTTGCCAAGTTTAAACGCATCCTTTCGGATAAGGGGATACAACCAAAATCCTTTTTCCGAAGCCTGAACCAGTATACCTATGTCTATCTTGAACGTTTTGATTCAGAGCTGGAAGCGAATAAAGCACGCGATTCTCAATTCAATGGGAAATACACAGATGATACGTGGATTTTCCATGTATCAGAGAAGTAAAAAGGTTATGAAACAGGATTTTTTCTCTTACCAGGCACAGACCACGCCCCATCCCCTGGCTTTGGAAGTATCGCATGCAAAGGGTAGCTATATTTATGATACCGAGGGAAAGGCACATCTCGATTTTGTTGCAGGTGTTTCTGCCTGTAGTCTGGGCCATTGCCACCCAAGAATTATAGCAGCCGTTGAAAAACAGGCAAAAGAATATATGCATGTCATGGTCTATGGAGAATATATACAGGGGCCTGCAGTAGCATATTCAAAATTACTGGCCGGCTTGTTACCTGAACCCTTAGAGACCACCTATCTGGTAAATTCTGGAACTGAAGCTATTGAAGGAGCTTTAAAACTGGCCAGACGAGTTACCGGCAGATCTCAGATCCTCGCTGCAAAAACAGCATATCATGGAAATACCATGGGGAGTCTTAGTTTGATGGATCATGAAGAGCGCAAGGCCCCCTTTAGACCTTTATTACCCGATATTGGATTTATTTCCTTTAATAAAAAGGAAGATCTGAACAAGATTACCCGCAAAACCGCAGCTGTTATTTTAGAGACCATTCAGGGTGGAGCAGGTTTCGTGCTTCCGCAAGATAACTACCTTTTGGCCGTACGTGAAAAATGCACGGCCATGGGAGCACTTCTTATCCTTGATGAAATTCAGCCCGGATTTGGGAGAACAGGGAAGCTTTTCGCTTTTGAACATTATAATATAGTCCCGGATATTCTGGTTATCGGAAAAGGCATGGCTGCAGGATTACCTGTAGGTGCCTTTACCGCATCCCATAAGATGATGGCTACCCTAAAGGATAACCCTATGCTCGGCCATATTACTACTTTTGGTGGAAACCCCGTGATAGCAGCTGCCGCATTGGCAACACTGGAAGAAATAACCACTTCTGACCTGATCCCTCAGACCATAGTAAAAGAAGAACTATTCAGAAACAGACTACACCATCCACTTATCAAAGAGATAAGAGGAAAAGGACTGATGCTTACTTTGATCATGGAAAGTAGTGAGATTGCAAATGAATTAGTACTTTCGTGCGCCCAAAACGGACTTGTACTGTTTTGGCTGCTCTTTGAAAAAAGAGCGGTACGGATCACTCCTCCACTTACCATTTCTGAGGAAGAAATTGAAGCAGGTTGTGCAGTGATCCTGAAGGTCCTGAATAGCTTACAACAATAAGTTGTTAACTATTTTGTTAATAATATAGCCCCTGTACGGAGATAAACATAGTTATAAAAACTATTTTTAAGTCCATAGATTAACCAAGCACGTTCCTATGGCGTTAGATCCTAACGAGAAACCACATCAGCCCATTACAAAATTTGAATCCATGCTCAAGACAGATGATGTCTACTTCTTCGATGCCGAAGATTTCCAAGACATTATTCACCACTACTTGAACAATGGCAAGATCTCCCTGGCAAAGAAGGCCATTAAAATAGGCTTACAGCAGCATCCTGAATCAATGGAACTCAAGCTTTTGGACGTGGAGGTCCTGGTTTTTGAGAATAACCTGGAAGTGGCGGAAAAGATCCTCGATAATTTACAGTTGTTAGACAGCACCAACGAAGAGATCTATATCCAAAGGGCCAACATATACTCCAAGAAAGACAACCACGAAGCGGCAGTGATCCTATTAAAAAAAGCCCTGGAACTTACAGAAGAAAGCTTTGATATTTATGCTCTTTTAGGTATGGAATATCTATTTATGGACGATTTTGAAAGGGCCAAGACACATTTCATGAAATGTGTGTCCTTTGATGAACAGGACTATTCCTCCTTGTATAATGTGATCTATTGCTTTGAATTCCTCGAAGATTATGAAGGAGCCATTCAATATTTGAATGATTACCTGGAACGTAATCCATACAGCCAGGTAGCCTGGCATCAACTGGGGAAACAGTACTTTACCATAAAAATGTTTGAAGAGGCCCTGGCAGCCTTCGATTTTGCGATTATCGCTGACGATACTTTTATAGGTGCCTACTTTGAAAAAGGCAAGGTCCTGGAAAAACTAGGAAAGTACAATGAGGCCATAGAAAACTACGAAACCACTATCAAGATAGACGACCCTACCTCTCATGCCTACCTCCGCATTGGGAAATGCCATGAAAAATTACAAAATTACGATTTGGCCAAATTCTATTTTTACCAAACCGTTCATGAGGATCCCTTGCTAGATAAAGGTTGGTTGGCTATCACCGATTTTTATTTTAAGAATCACAAATACGACCGGGCCTTGTATTACGTCAACAAAGCCATAAATATAGATGGTGAAAATGCCAAATACTGGAAGAAATGTGCCCGTATCCATGCGGCAATGGAACACTATGATGAAGCCGATTTCGCCTATAAACAAACCGTAGACCTGGGAAATTACGAATTAGACACCTGGTTGAATTGGGCCGAAGTGGTTACCCAAAATCAGGATCCGGAAGCAGCCATACAGATCTTGTTGCAGGGCCTTGAATTCTATCCGGATAAGGCCATTATACAGTTTAAGATGGCTGGTTTATACCTTATAGCCAATGATCCGGTAAAAGCACAATACCGTTTCCGGAAAGCCCTAAAACAAGACTTTGATCATTTGCGCTACTTCAAGGAGGAATTCCCTTCATTCTATGACTCCGTTTGGGCACAGAATATAATAGCTAGTATCAAGAAGGCTTCCGACTAAAAAAACTACTTTTGTTTTTTTTAAATATGGGAGAGCGCTCAATACTTCAATATCTTATCGTCACCTTAAAGGGAATCGCCATGGGTGCCGCTGATGTGGTCCCCGGAGTCTCTGGTGGCACTATTGCCTTTATCTCAGGTATCTATGAAGAATTGATAACCTCTATCAATCAGATCAATTTTTCACTCTTTAAGACACTACGTACCAAAGGCATGGCGGCCATGTGGAAGCAGGTCAATGGGAATTTTTTGATATCTATTTTTCTGGGAATCGCCATTAGTGTCATTACCCTGGCAAGACTCATTAGCTGGCTTTTGGTGAATCAGCCGGTGCTGTTATGGTCTTTCTTCTTTGGCCTGGTGCTGGCCAGTATTATTTTTGTGGCCAAAGCCATTGAAAAATGGAATCTTGCGGCCATCTTCATACTGATTGTGGGGGCCTCTGTTGCCTATTATATTACCCAATTACCTCCGGTGGAAAACACAGAAAGCCTGCCTTACCTTTTCCTTTCGGGAGCGCTGGCTATTTGTGCCATGATCCTTCCAGGGATCTCCGGTGCTTTCATCCTGGTCTTATTAGGGTCTTACAAAACTATTTTGGATGCAGTCCATGAACGGGATTATGCCATTTTGTTAACCGTATTCACCGGAGCAATTTTTGGACTCTTATCCTTCGCTCGCCTCCTAAAATGGATGTTTCAGCATTATAAGAATATTACCTTAGCGCTATTAACGGGATTTATCATAGGATCTCTCAATAAAATATGGCCATGGAAAGTTGTACTGGAATCCAAAGTATTTGATGGAAAGACCATTCCTATCTTGGAAGAAAATGTCTCGCCACTCTCCTATCCCGGAGATCATCAACTTCTCTGGGCCATTTTACTAGCTATCCTTGGTTTTTCCCTTATTTTTATGCTTGAAAAACTTGCTGCTAAAAAATAAAGCACAGTATCATGCATCAGCCCAGAACCTTTGTTGATAAAGTATTCCTGATCATCAAGGGGTTAGCTATGGGTACTGCCAACAAAGTACCAGGTGTATCTGGGGGCATTGTAGCCTTTGTTGCAGGGTTTTATGAGGAATTCATCTATTCTCTTCAAAAGGTCAATCTCAAGGCCTTTAAATTGCTTTTTAATGGACGGTTCAAAAGTTTCTACCGCTATGTGAACGGGCAGTTTCTTTCCCTTTTAATTTTTGGAATGCTCGTAAGTTATTTCAGTATTTCCAAGCTCCTGGATTATTTTCTGGAATACAATGAATTATATGTATGGGCCACCTTCTTTGGGATGATCATTGGGTCTATTTATTTTATCGCAAAGGATTTCAAACACTGGAACAAAAAAACCCTTACCTATGGAATGATAGGTCTTATTGTTGGTATTTCCATAAGTTTCTTAAGTCCGGCCAAAGAGAATGACAACCTCTTGTTCATCTTCTTATGTGGAATGATCAGTGTTTCCGGGATGACACTTCCCGGTCTTTCAGGTTCATTCATTCTTATTCTTCTGGGTAATTACGTTTTGCTTCTTGTAGATTCTGTCAATGCTTTGTTTGATACGTTTGCGGAGATATTTCAGGGCGATTTCGGATTCACTTCAGATCAGGACCGTCTGGACACACTAAAAATTCTGGTAGTATTTACGCTGGGGTCCGCCACGGGTCTGGTTACACTATCTCATATACTGGGCTATGTTTTAAAGCATTTCAAACACATAACCACCGCGGTTATCATAGGTTTTATTACCGGTAGTTTGGGAGTGGTATGGCCCTGGAAACGTACTATATTTGTATTGGACAGTTATGGCAATACTGTTATGGATAGCAATGGGGATGAGATCATCAAGAATTATGAACGATTCTTACCTAATATGAACCATGCAGAAGCCTGGTGGGCCATGGCCTATATTGTCCTGGGCATAGCAATCCTGATAGCTTTAGAGTGGTATGGAAAAAATAGAAAAAAAGCGTAGTTTCGGTTTATTAGGCCGCAATATTTCTTATTCTTTTTCGAAGAGCTATTTTACTGATTTCTTTCGAAAGGAAGGAATTGATAATTGTTCTTATGAGAATTTTGATCTTTCAAATCTTTCGGATCTGGAGACCATCATTAAAGAATATCCGGAACTATGTGGATTGAATGTAACCATTCCCTACAAAGAAGCAATAATACCCTATCTGCATAAGATAGATCCCGAAGCAGCGAACATTGGTGCGGTGAATACTATAAAATTTACTAAAGAAGGAATGGTAGGTTACAATACGGATGGATACGGATTTCGGCGATCCCTAGCACCTTTTCTGGCCACTCGTTCTCATTCCCATGCACTGATCCTGGGCACAGGTGGTGCCTCAAAAGCTATTGGATATATCCTGCAACAATTGGGGATCAACTTTCATTTTGTATCCAGAAACCCGGAAAAAGAGCAATGGGGATACCATATGTTGAATGAAGAGCAGGTGAAAAAACATACGCTGATCATCAACTGCACTCCACTGGGCACCTATCCCAAAGTAGCAGAAAAACCTTCTATCCCATATGTATTCGTAGGGACTGATCACCTCTTGTATGACCTGGTATACAACCCTGAAAAATCGGCTTTTCTTCAGGAAGGAGAGAAACGAGGAGCAACGATTTGCAATGGATTACCAATGTTACAATACCAGGCCAAAAAAGCCTGGGACATCTGGCAAGAATAAATGTCCAAAAGACTTTATCATCTTTATATACAAGAGTGAGTGCACTAAAAAGATCATGCATTACCTTTGATGTCTGTTGGGTTGTTAGTATCTTACAAAGGGATTGAGTCTCACAAGCGCATAAAATCCAAAAACTATCATGTTGGAAGAAAAAGAACAGAAACTACACGTTGATGTAGGGGGTAAAGTAACATCGGAAACTACTGAGAAGGAGGAACTCTCAGAGAAAACTACCGAAAATATTTCTAAGACAACATCAAAAAATGTTGCCGAGAAAAAGGATGGGGTTACTACTGAAGGTAAGGTCAAAAAAGCCATAAAAAAAACGGCTGATACTGACGAGAAGGCCGAAGTGGTTGTAGAGAAGAAAAAAACCACCAAAAAAGCGGAAAAAGTTTCAGCCGTTGCTAAAGATGGGGAAGAGAAGGCCGTTTTGAAGAAAAAAGCACCCAAAAAGAAAGCTGAAAAGAAAACTGATGATGTAATTGAAAAAGAAGCAGTTGTTGCCAAGAAAGAAGAAGAAACTCCCAATGAAAAGAAAAAGGAAGATGCCCTTGATGAAATAGAGGAATCCAATGCAGAGGATGCAGAGGATGAACACATTCACAGGAGACATCATATCCCCATGCATGATTACCACTCCATGAGCATGGAAAACTTGGTTGGCGAACTACAGCGCTTGGTCCGAAATGAAAAAGTACAGGCCATTAAAAATCACGTAGAGGGGATCAAAAATGAATTCGACCTAAAGTTCCAGGAGTTTATCGAAGAAAAAAAGGAGGAATTTGTTAGCCATGGGGGCAATGAGATCGATTTTAGATACAATTCAGTTGCCAAAAGGCAGTTCAATGAAGTATACTCGGAATACAGGGAGAAACGCAATGCCTACTACAAAACCCTGGAGACCAATCTAAAACAAAACCTGGAAAAACGTTTACAGATCATAGAAGAACTCAAAGCTCTTGTGAATGTTGAAGAAGATATTAATACAACCTACAAAAATTTTAAGGATCTGCAGGAACAATGGCGCCATGCCGGGTCCGTTCCCAGGAATCAATACAATGATGTTTGGCGCACGTATCATCACCATGTGGAGATCTTTTATGACTTCCTTCATCTAAATAGGGAATTACGCGATCTCGATTTTAAGCACAATCTGGAAGAAAAGGAAAAATTAGTGCAGCGCGCTGAAGCACTTGCAGATGAATCTGATCTGAACAAGGCATTCCGGGAACTTCAAACACTTCACAAGATCTGGAAAGAAGACATTGGTCCTGTTGACAAAGAACACCGTGAGGCTATTTGGGAGCGATTCAGCAATGCCACCAAGGCAATGCACCATCGGAGGCAAGAGCATTTCAAGGAAATGGAAAAAGGGTTTGAGGAGAACCTTGTTAAAAAGAACGAGTTAATTGCTGCCATCACCCAATTAGGAGAAGACGTTGCAACACATCACAAAGGATTACAGAAACAGATCAAAGAGTTGGAAGCGTTGAGATCTGCCTTTTTTAAGGCAGGAAAAGTACCTCAAAAGGTTAATGAGGAGACCTGGAGCCGATTTAAAGAAGCCGTACGGGCCTTCAACAGAAAGAAAAATGTATTTTACAAAAACCTAAAAAAGGATCAACAAGATAATCTGGATAAGAAAAGAGAGTTGGTGAAATTGGCGCTTTCCCTAAAAGACAGTGAAGAATGGGAGAAGGTTACCCCGGAAATGAAACGTATACAACAAGAGTGGAAAAAGATAGGGCATGTACCAAGAAAGTATTCAGACAACCTCTGGAAAGAATTTAAAACAGCCTGTAATCATTATTTTGACCGTCTGCATGCCACAAAGAACAAGGCGAGCGGAGCAGAATCTGAAAATCTGGAGAAGAAAAACGCCTGTTTAGAGAAACTGCAAGCTTTTGAACCTGGAAAAAATAGGGAAAAAGACCTTGCTACAATAAAAACGTTCATTGAAGAATGGAAATCCATCGGCAGGGTTCCTTTTAACAAAAAACACATCAATGGTAAGTTCAACAAAACAATAGATGCCATACTTAAAAAACTTGGAGTGACACAACAAGAGTCCGAGTTGTTGAAATACGGCAATAAATTACAGCAGTTAACGTCCAGAGATGATGAATATGCCCTCTTGAAGGAGCGAAGCTTTATCAGACGTAAAATTGATGAAGGCAAGAGTGAGATCAATCAATTGGAAAACAATTTACAATTCTTCTCTAATGCTTCAGAGGACAATCCGTTGGTGAAGGAGGTCATCCAAAAAATAAATAGACAGAAAGAAGCCTTAAAGACCTGGAAGGCCAAGCTTAAAAAGATCAATATTTTGCAGCATTCGCTTTCCAAAGAAGAGGAAGAAGAGGTTGCCTCTGAGGATCCCAATACGGAATCTGAGGAGAAATAAGAAATGATGCCAGTTTTGAACTAAAGGCTTAAGCCAATTTAGAAGCGTTTCTTTTCGTCTTAAAAGACAATTCCTTTTTGATCCTGCTATTCTTAAAACGATACAGACGAGCAACACTATTCTCTTTAGCAGTAGCGGTAACGATCTCTTTCTTGGCAGTTTCTGCTTTTACTTCAGCAGTGTTTTCCTGAGCCTGGGCAGCGAAGCTGATAAAGAAGATAAAGAAGATTGTTACTAGCG
>JAHEHU010000209.1 GCA_024639765.1 Eudoraea sp. | reverse complement strand
AAAGCGTATTACACACGCGACGGTTATTTTGATGACGTGGACCTCTGTATCTTCACTCATGTCTCTAACAATATGGCCGTTTCATATGGCCCTGCGAGGGGCACCGGAATGATCTCAGTAGAATACTCCTTTGAAGGCGAATCTGCCCACTCGGCAGGGGCCCCCTGGAGGGCTCGCTCTGCAGCAGATGCCGTAGAACTCATGAACATAGGATGGCAGTATAACAGGGAGCACCTGCATCCGCTTGGCAGATCGCACTCTGTAATAAACAATGGGGGCGACCAGCCCAATGTAGTGCCTTCCAAAGCTTCTATCTGGTACTATTTCAGGGAGATCACCTACCCTAAGATCATGGAGGTATACGAACGTGCCAATGATATCGCCAAAGGGGCCGCCTTAATGACACGCACTACGATGAGTAGCAAGATACTGGGGACAGCCTGGCCCAGACATTTTAATAAGCCTATGGCAGAAGCCATGTATCAGAATATTACGCAGGTTGGACTCCCTAAGTGGAGTGAAGCAGACCAGCTCCTGGCAAGAGCAGTACAAAAAGAAGTGCGGTCTCCAAAGGACACCATGGGTCTGGCGGTAAAACTAGATACCATAGGATTACCCGTCATTGAACCCGTAAGTGGCGGTTCTGATGATATTGGGGATATCTCCTGGAAAGTGCCGACCATCACACTTCGCTACCCCAGCAATATTCCGGGACTTCAGGGACATCACTGGTCTAACGCCATAGCCATGGCCACGCCTATTGCTCATAAAGGTGTGGTAGCCGGAGCCAAGGTAGAGGCTATGACCTTGCTAGACCTCTTATTAAAGCCCGAACTGGTAACCCAGGCCTGGGACTATTTTAAGACAGAACAGGCTTCAAAATTTGAATACATACCTATGGTCAGTGAAAAAGATACACCCGCTACCTACCTCAATAAAGAGATCATGGAAACCTTTAGGCCCAGATTAGAACCTTTCTACTACAATGAAAAGAAATATGATAGTTATCTGGAACAACTTGGGATACAATACCCCACCTTACAAGAAGAGGTGAAGGTAGCCGGAAAATAGAAATAAATCAATTTGATAAAAACTAAAACCCCTCCGGATTGGAAGGGGTTTTTTTGATACTTATACCATCTTACCATTGTCCTAAACGTACCCGAAGTCCGGAACGTATCATGCGTACGCCTCCATTGTTTTCCTGATAGATCTTCCAGCTGGCATCTCTGGCCTTTCGCTCTTTTGGAGTTATCATTGAATTAGAGCCGCCTATGGCATCCTTAAAGTCCTTATAGCCGGCCAGGACCCAACGATTCTCGCCTTCTGGTGATATCCCTGAGGTAAAGTTCCCCATGATCACCACTCGCTCCACTGGCGGATGGCCTTCCTGATATTTTGAATAAGAAGTTTCGAAAGCATTAGAACTCTCTACATCCAATAAAAAATAACGCTGTATAGGATAGTCGCCGGTCGTATCTCCATAAGAAGCCCTTGTAGTTCCCATACGGGCGCCGACACCCTCTTTGATCAGATTATCCAGACGAGCAGCTAATAAAGTCCAAGCGTCACCCCCACCATCTGCATAAACGGTAGCTATGGCATCCAAAGAACCGGAGTACACCAGCACATGGGTCTGTCTGTTATCTTCATCATGAAAATGGTTGGCATAAAGACTTACTGTAACTCCTTCCCATTTATGCTCTTTAAAATATTCATCGATAAGTTCAAAAACCGCTGCCTCATTCTGAGGTTCTACTATAAAACTGTAGTGGGTCCAATACGATTGTTGTGCGCTGATGGTAAAAGTAGCTATCAGCAACAGGCATGTAAAAAGTCTTTTCATTGTTGGTAGGATTTTGAATATGCTATAAGATAGTAATTAATAATAGTTACACCAATATCAATCAATTATTAATATCCGAATGTTCCCTGTTGTGATTACTTATTCCCAGATCCCGGACATCTTATGTACCCTTAACTGTTTTATCCGCAAAGGCGTTGAGCCTGTGTTGGCTATTTCCAGATCGGAATACGGACTTGTAGGGAATATTTGGGCAGTCATGGCATATTGGCCCTTATTTATAAAAACTTCAATAGAAGAGGCATCCAGAAATACCCTTATTTCTACCTCCCCGTCTGGCAAGTTGTCCAGAGGCATTTGCTGCCTCCCGGCAAAGGTCTCCTCAAAATCTGCTAGTCCGCTTTCAGAGCGATCTAGTATAAAGAGTTTCTCGACACCATCAAACTCCAGAGCAAGCTGTTCTCCCTGGTCATTCTTAAAGGTGAACATAAGATCCCTTTCTGCTATGACAAATGAAATTTCACTTTGGTTGCCGTTCTCCAGAACAGTTGACTCTGATCCTCCCGGTGGTATCACAAAACTGCCGGTAGATTCTTCTACCAACAGGTCATCTATGCCTGAAATAGGGTAATTGAGTAATTCATAGGTTCCATTGATCTTTGATAAGCTCAGGTTTCGCGGTAAGGTCATGGCACTCCGCCAAACCTCTGTTGGGGTATCTCTGGCATAATTCCAGTTACTCATCCATCCTATGAACAAGCGCTCATTATCTGGGGTATTGTTATAGGTGACCCCTGCATAATTGTCCGTGCCCCAATCGAGCCATTTTTCTTCTGCCTGATCAGAGGTAAACGTGGTTCCGTCAAACTCACCTACGAAATATTGGGTGCCACTGCCCCCATT
>JAHEHU010000030.1 GCA_024639765.1 Eudoraea sp. | reverse complement strand
TATCAATACTGCAGCATCAATGTATACTTTGCAGAGAGTCTGGAAACCATAAGTGAAAACCTGAAAGAGGTTAAACCTAATGTTATGACTGTGGTTCCAAGATTGTTGGAAAAAGTCTATGACAAGATCATTAACAAGGGTGCGGAACTTACAGGGATCAAGAAATCACTTTTTTTCTGGGCAGTAAAATTAGGTATGCAATATGAACCATACGGAGCAAATGGCTGGTGGTATGAACAAAAATTAGCTATTGCGAGAAAACTCATTTTCAGTAAATGGAAAGAAGGACTTGGTGGTAATCTGGACACCATGACCTCGGGTAGTGCGGCTTTACAGCCAAGATTGTCCCGAATATTTAGTGCAGCGGGTATTCCGGTAATGGAAGGATACGGCCTTACCGAAACATCTCCTGTGATCTCTGTAGGTTGTAAAGAAAATGGTGGTTGGAAAATAGGGACTGTAGGGAAGATAATTGATGATGTAGAAGTAAAGATAGCAGAAGATGGAGAGATCCTCTGTAAAGGCCCCAATGTAATGATGGGGTATTACAAGGACACGGAAAAAACCAATGAAGTAATGACCAATGGATATTTCCATACGGGTGATATTGGGGAAATTGATAGTGACGGATTTTTACGAATCACGGACCGTAAGAAAGAGATGTTCAAAACTTCAGGCGGGAAATATGTAGCTCCTCAACTCCTCGAGAACAGATTAAAACAATCTCGTTTTATTGAACAGGTAATGGTTGTTGGGGAAGGAGAAAAAATGCCGGCAGCACTGATACAACCAAATTTTGAATTTCTTGCAGAATGGGCCAAAAGACATAACAGAAGTTTTGGGCAACCTTCTGAGATGGTAAAGGATGAAAAATTATTGGAGCGTATACAGGAAGAGGTAGATAAGGCAAACGAACAATTTGCGAAATGGGAGATGGTAAAAGCCTTTAAACTTACTCCGGATATTTGGACAGTGGAAGAAGGGCACCTCACACCTACCATGAAGTTAAAACGCAAGATCATTAAAGAAAAATACCAGCCTCTTTACAACGAGATCTACGGGCATTAAAGCCTCGTTGCTTCTCTAATTTTATCATAGTTCCTTTTAACTACCTGACATTTTCTTGTAGTTCACAGTAGTGAAGTACCATATCATTTTTAATCGTTAGTAAGGGTAAACACCTATCCTCTTTCAACATTCTTCCTGCGTAAATTATTTGCAATTTATTATGCATGCATAATAAATTTTTATATCTTTGATGGGATTTAAACAACCTATGCAAGAATTAACAATAGATTACGCTTTACGTGCTACATGGCAAATGGTAGCTAGAATGTATAACGAAGAAGCTAAAAAATTTGACTCCACCATGGCGGTGGGTTTTACCCTATTAAGCATAGATCCTAAAAAGGGAACACCATCCACATCTTTGGGTCCTAAAATGGGAATGGAAGCAACAAGTTTATCGCGAATCCTAAAGAGCATGGAAGAAAAAGGACTCATAGAGCGCAAACCGAATCCTGAGGATGGAAGAGGCGTGCTTATTTACCTCACACCCTTTGGCCTTGAAAAACGCAAAGATTCCAAAGATGCCGTTTTAAGATTTAATGAAGTAGTGAAGGGTCACTTATCTGAGGCTCAGTTAAAATCCTTTTTTGAGGTGACGGAGACCATAAATCAGGTGATATCTGAAAAAAAAATATACAATAGAGAATCAACAACTAATTAACATAAAAAGCATTAATGAACAAGCACATCAAAAAAGTAGCCGTCATTGGATCCGGGATCATGGGAAGTGGCATTGCATGTCATTTTGCCAATATTGGCGTGGAGGTCTTGTTATTGGATATTGTTCCCCGAGAACTCACTGAAAAGGAGAAATCCAAAGGACTAAGTTTGGAAGATAGCAGCGTACGGAACCGTCTGGTAAATGATTCCTTGGCTGCAGCCTTAAAATCGAAACCCTCCCCTATCTATCACACCTCTTTTTCCAAAAGGATACAGACGGGAAATTTGGAAGACGATATTGCCAAAGTAGCTAAGGTAGATTGGATTATTGAGGTTGTTGTAGAAAGACTCGATATTAAAAAACAAGTTTTTGAAAATCTGGAAAAGCACAGAACTCCAGGTACGCTGATCACTTCTAATACCTCCGGTATTCCTATCCATTTTATGAGCGAAGGGAGAAGTGAAGATTTCCAACAGCATTTCTGTGGCACACACTTCTTTAACCCGGCAAGGTACCTCAAGCTATTTGAGATCATTCCGGGTCCAAAAACCAATCCGGAAGTTCTTGAGTTTCTGAATGGATATGGCGAAAAATTTCTTGGTAAAACCTCGGTCCTTGCCAAAGACACTCCGGCATTTATTGGAAACCGCATTGGCATCTTCAGTATTATGAGCTTGTTTCACGCTGTAAAAGAATTGGGGATTACCGTAGAAGAAGTAGATAAACTAACCGGCCCGGTTATTGGCAGACCAAAGTCAGCCACCTTTCGTACGGTAGATGTTGTAGGTTTGGATACGCTGGTTCATGTAGCCAATGGTATCTATGAAAATTGCCCTAAAGATGAACGGCATGAGTTGTTTCAGTTGCCAGGATTTATCAAAACCATGTCGGACAATAAATGGCTCGGCAGCAAATCTGGTCAGGGTTTTTATAAAAAGGAGAGCCAGCCAAATGGAAAGAGTGAGATCCTTACCCTGGACCTGGACACAATGGAATACCGTTCCAAAAAAAGTGCAAAATTCGCTACGCTAGAACTTACCAAGACCGTAGATAAGGTCATAGATCGTTTTAAAATACTGGTAGGCGGAAAAGACAAAGCAGGAGAATTCTACCGTAAAAGTTTCGGGGTTCTTTTTGCTTATGTTTCACACAGAATTCCTGAAATATCGGATGAATTGTACAAGATAGATGATGCCATGAAGGCCGGCTTTGGCTGGGAACACGGACCTTTCCAAATTTGGGATGCCGTTGGCTTAGAAAAAGGCCTGGACCTTATTACTGCCGAGGATCAAGAAGTTGCTCAATGGATCCTGGATATGAAAGCTGCCGGTGTAACTTCTTTTTATGAAGTAAAAGAAGGCGCTACCTTCTTTTATGATATTGAGCAGAAAGCGATGAAAAAAGTGCCCGGACAGGATGCTTTTATCATTCTCGATAATATTCGTAAGTCTAATGAAGTATTCAAAAATAGCGGGGTAGTTGTTGAAGATCTTGGTGACGGAATCTTAAATGTAGAATTTCAATCCAAAATGAATACCATTGGAGCAGATGTTCTTATGGGACTTAATAAGGCCATCGATATGGCTGAAAAAGACTATCAAGGGCTGGTTGTAGGTAATCAGGGAGCCAACTTCTCCGTTGGTGCCAATATTGGGATGATCTTTATGATGGCAGTGGAGCAAGAATACGATGAGCTCAATATGGCCATCAAAATGTTTCAGGATACCATGATGAGGATGCGATATTCTTCCATTCCAACTGTTTCAGCTCCTCACGGAATGACCCTTGGTGGCGGCTGTGAATTGTCACTACATGCAGACAAGGTGGTTGCTGCGGCAGAAACCTATATGGGCCTTGTTGAATTTGGCGTTGGGGTGATCCCTGGTGGCGGAGGTTCCAAGGAAATGGCCCTTAGGGCTTCAGATATCTTTAGGAAGAATGATGTTGAGCTAAATGTCCTTCAGGAATACTTCCTGACAATTGGAATGGCTAAGGTCTCTACCTCGGCCTACGAAGCATTTGATCTTGGAGTACTTCAAAAAGGAAAAGATATTGTGGTTGTAAATAAGGATCGCCAGATTGCTACTGCAAAAGCCCATGCCAAATTGATGGCAGAATCGGGTTATACACAACCTGCAATGAGAACCGATGTGAAGGTTCTTGGGAAGCAAGCACTGGGAATGTTCCTTGTGGGAACAGATTCTATGGAAGCCGGTCATTATATCTCCGAACACGATAAGAAAATTGCGGATAAATTGGCCTATGTGATGGCAGGAGGTGATTTGTCTGAAGCGAGCTACGTAAGTGAGCAATATCTGCTCGATCTGGAGCGCGAAGCGTTTCTCTCACTTTGTACAGAAAGAAAAACCCTGGAAAGGATTCAACATATGCTAAAAACTGGTAAACCCCTTAGAAATTAAGAACATGAAAACAGCTTATATCGTAAAAGCATACAGAACCGCCGTTGGAAAAGCACCCAGAGGCCTTTTTCGTTTCAAACGCCCCGATGAACTGGCAGCCGAAACCATAGAATACCTGATTAAAGAGGTACCCCAGTTAGATAAGAAAAGGATTGATGATGTCATTGTGGGAAATGCCATGCCAGAAGCAGAACAGGGACTTAACATGGCCCGACTCATTTCGCTCATGGGACTCAAGATAGAGGATGTTCCGGGGGTCACAGTTAATAGGTATTGTGCCTCGGGATTGGAGACCATTGGAATAGCAACCGCCAAAATACAGGCAGGAATGGCAGATTGTATCATTGCTGGTGGAGCAGAAAGCATGAGCTATATTCCCATGGGTGGCTACAAACCTACACCAGACTATGCTGCTGCTAAAGAAGGTAATGAAGATTATTACTGGGGAATGGGTTTAACGGCTGAGGCAGTTGCTAATCAGTTCAAGGTCTCCAGAGAAGACCAGGACGAATTTGCTTACAACTCACATATGAAAGCCCTGAAAGCCCAAAAGGAAGGCAAGTTTGAGGAGCAGATAGTACCCATAAACATAGATCACACCTTTATTAATGCAGCCGGAAAAAAAGATAATACACAATATACCGTTAATAAGGATGAAGGACCCAGAGCTGATACAAGCAAAGAAGCCCTTGCCAAATTACGCCCTGTCTTTGCAGCCGGAGGTAGTGTTACTGCGGGAAATTCTTCTCAAATGAGTGACGGTGCAGCTTTTGTTTTGGTTATGAGTGAAGAAATGGTAAAGGAGTTAAAGTTAGAGCCCATTGCCAGGCTAGTGAATTACGCTGCCGCAGGGGTAGAACCCAGGATCATGGGTATTGGCCCGGTGAAGGCAGTTCCAAAAGCCCTGAAACAAGCAGGAATGACTCAGGATCAGTTGGAACTGATCGAATTAAATGAAGCTTTTGCATCGCAATCACTGGCTGTGATCCGAGAATTGGATCTCAACCATGAGATCGTCAACGTAAATGGAGGTGCCATTGCTTTGGGCCACCCACTGGGATGCACCGGTGCCAAATTATCGGTACAACTTTTTGACGAGATGCGTAAACGTAAGATGCATGGAAAGCACGGGTTGGTAACCATGTGTGTAGGTACCGGACAGGGTGCCGCCGGGATCTTTGAATTTTTAAATTAGAATTACAAAAAACAATATATCGATGAGTACAGAAACTGTTAGTAAGAACATTTTACGTGGAGGCCAGTTCCTCGTAAAAGAAACAAATTGTGAAGACGTTTTTACTCTGGAGGACCTCAATGAGGAACAAAAGATGATGCGAGAGAGTACCAAGGAATTTGTTGATCGCGAACTTTGGGCCCATTGGGAGCGTTTTGAACAGAAAGATTACGCCTTTACCAAAGAATGCATGCAAAAAGCCGGTGAGTTGGGCTTTTTAAGTATCGCGGTGCCAGCCGAATATGGCGGCATGGGTATGGGGTTTGTCTCAACCATGTTGGTATGCGATTATATTTCCGGTGCTACTGGTTCCTTTAGCACGGCCTTTGGGGCTCATACAGGGATAGGGACACTACCTATTACCCTATATGGTACAGAAGAACAAAAGAAAAAATATGTTCCTAAACTGGCCACAGGTGAATGGTTTGGTGCATACTGTTTGACGGAACCAGGGGCAGGCTCAGATGCCAACTCCGGTAAAACAAAGGCTGTACTTTCAAAAGATGGGAAACATTACAGTATTACCGGACAAAAAATGTGGATCTCCAATGCCGGTTTTTGTAACGTTTTTATAGTTTTTGCCAGGATCGAAGATGACAAGAACATCACCGGGTTCATCGTAGAAAACGATCCAAAGAATGGTATTACGATGAATGAGGAAGAAAAGAAATTAGGAATCCACTCTTCCTCTACACGTCAGGTATTCTTTAATGAGACAAAAGTGCCAGTTGAAAATATGCTTTCTGAGCGTGGAAATGGCTTTAAGATAGCCATGAATGCTCTGAATGTAGGAAGGATCAAATTGGCTGCAGCCTGTTTAGAGGCCCAAAGGCGTGTTTTAGGTGAGGCCGTAAATTATGCCAATGAACGCATACAATTTAAGACACCGATCATAAATTTTGGTGCCATCAAGGCTAAAGTTGCTCAAATGGCTACCAATGCCTATGCTGGTGAATCTGCGTGTTACCGAGCCGCCAAAAACATTGAAGAACGTATTGAGATCAGGGAAGCTGAAGGTAATTCACATCAGGAAGCGGAATTGAAAGGTGTAGAAGAATACGCCATTGAATGTTCAATTTTAAAAGTTGCGGTATCAGAAGATGTTCAGAATACTACAGACGAAGGTATTCAAATCTTTGGCGGTATGGGCTTCAGTGCAGACACTCCCATGGAAAAGGCCTGGAGAGACGCCAGAATTTCCCGGATCTACGAAGGTACCAATGAAATAAACAGAATGCTGGCCGTTGGAATGCTCATCAAAAAAGCAATGAAAGGACATGTAGATCTACTGGGACCTGCAACCGCGGTAGGAGAAGAATTAATGGGTATCCCTTCTTTTGAGACCCCGGATTTCTCTGAATTGTTTGCTGAAGAAAAAGATCTGATCGCAAGATTGAAAAAGGTCTTTTTGATGATCGCCGGAAGTGCGGTTCAAAAATTTGGTCCGGATCTGGAAGCACATCAGCAAATATTGTTGGCAGCAGCAGATATTCTGATCGAGATCTATATGGCAGAATCTACCTTACTCCGAACAGAAAAAAATGCTAAGCGCAATGGGAAAGAGTCTCAAGCGGTTCAGATCGCCATGACTCAATTATATTTATATGATGCAGTGGATATTGTGATCAAAAAAGGAAAAGAGGCCATTGTTTCCTTCGCAGAAGGAGATGAACAAAGAATGATGTTGATGGGACTGAAACGTTTTACCAAATATACAAATCAACCCAATGTAGTGGCCTTGAGAAACCAAATAGCAGACAAAGTAGCGGCAGACAACAGCTATACTTTTGACGGTTAAGAAATAGTTTACCCCATTAAAAAACCGCCCATAGTGGGCGGTTTTTGTATTTGTTATATAGCCATCTATTTATAGAAAACCATAGTTTTTTGAATAAGACATCATCTGTCCGGCAAAGGTTTCAGGCTGCGCTACTTTCACATTGATGATCGCTCCTTCCTCATTCATTTCTGCGACCAGATCAGGGTTTACGAACCCGCTATATGGTGCCGCCTTAAATACCGAATTTCGCTCCAGTACTTCGGCATGCAACTGCTGGTCTACTTTTACGCCATAGCCTTCAACCAGGTCTTGGGCAGCTTTAAAATCACCTTCCGATTTAATTCTCTGCGTTTCTTTAAGTAAGGCGCCGAACAATTCCCGTAGTTTCTCGTAATCATTGATATTGTAATACGTCTTGCCATCGCGTGCTACCTTTTCAATCACATTATCTGCCAACCCTTTCTCAAAGACCCAGGCAGACACCCACTGACGATTTACCATATGATCTTCCTCAATATCATCTCCAAGATTAATGCGAACCAACTGCGTTACCAGCCCATTCCTGATATAACGGTCATAAGCAGTCTTGCCTAATTCCTCATAATTATCGATGAGGCCCAATTCCTGTAACTTGGGATCCATCAGGAAATATAAACCAACAAGATCTGCCCGCCCTTCTTCCATCGTTGATGCGTAATTTTTCAGAGTTTCTTTCGGTTGCCCCACGCCTTCATTCAACTGTCCTGAAGCATGGCCTACCACCTCGTGCAACGCCGTCAACAATTTAGACGCCGTTTTACCATATTTGTCCTCAAATGCAATCTCTTCCTCGTCATTTGCAAATTCCTTCAAACGACCAGAACCGCCTGCATTGTTATATGAATCAATAATGTTCCCCAGGGAGACCGATTTACTTCCGTGATCTTGTCTGATCCAGTTATTGTTGGGCAAATTAACCCCAATTGGAGTGCTTGGAGAAGCGTCTCCTGCTTCAGCCGCCACATTCACCGTTTTATAAGACACGCCTACCACATTCTTTTTCTTATGTTCTTCCATTAAAGGGGACATGTCTTCAAACCATTGGGCGTTTTCAGATAATACCGCCATTTGTTTAGACATTTCAAAATCCTTTATCTGGATAATATTCTCGTATGATCCTTTATACCCTTTTGGGTCATTATAAACTTCAATAAAACCGTTGATCCAATCTATATCCCCTTCTTTTGAATTAACCCATGAAATTGCGTATTCATCCCAAGTATCCAGATTACCGGTTTTGTAGTATTCAATTAGTAATGAAAGCGTGTTGGCCTGTTGCTCGTTCTCGGCGACACCCTTCGCCAACTCCAACCATTTTATAATCTCATCTATAGCACTACCGTATAGTCCACCAGATTTGTATACTTCTTCCATGATCTTGCCATCCTTCTTCACCAACTTTGTATTTAGACCTGTTTCAACCGGTTTTCCCTCCGGACCTTTATAGGCACTGGCGTAATATGTTTCCACTTCCATGTCTGTAATTGATGGGTCATAGAAGTTGACCGCTGAAGCAGCAACATTATCCACGCCCTTCTTTTTATTTACCTTCTTGGTATCCTCGTCATTAAAGATCACATTAAAAGGATCCCCGGTTAGCTCTGTATTGGTTTCATTTAATAGTTCCGTTAAATACTCGGGTGAGAATCCAGGAACTAATTTGTCATTTGAATAATGGTGATGTATGCCATTAGAGAACCAGACCCTTTTTAGATAGGTGTCAAACGCCTTCCAATTATCATCCTCTTTATCCCCTGTATAGTTCGCATATACATTTTCAAGAGCGTCTCGGATCTGCAAATTATGACGGTAATTCTGGTCCCAAATAATATCTCTTCCCGCCAATCCAGCCTGGGATAAATAATAGACCAATTTCTTTTGTGACAAGCTCAACTCATTGAATCCTGGGATCTGATACCGCAAGATCTGAATATCTGCAAATTGTTCTACAACATATTCAAAAGACGTTTCTTCTGAAGACATTTCTGATACTTCCTGGGAATTCTCTTTGCAAGACCATATTAATGTGCCCACTAGAAAGCAGGAAAGCAATACTTTAAATTTCATGATACGATGTTTAGATTGTTGTTCCCAAATGTAATTAATTATGTACGTTTCTCTAATATTTTAGCCGTTGAAGATCACTTTTAAATAGATCTGCCGATCATCTTTGCCAATACAACTAACGGTATAACAAATGAAGTCTTAAAAGAGGTCTGTTCTCCAGAGCCAATCAGAAAACAAAGACAACTGCAAATACATATGCTATTCTGCCACCTTTGATACAGATTGGCATGAAAGAATGGCCCCATCATTCAATAGAATACACCGGAGGATAAGAAGCGGACGGTATCACTTTCTGGAAAAGGAAGATGCTATAATCACTGCATAGATTCAAGAACCTGCTGTTCCGTGGCTTTGTTCGAAAAATTGATGGCACATTCAATCAGGGCCAGATGAGAATAGGCCTGTGGAAAATTCCCAAGTAATCTTTTGGTTTTAAAATCAATGTCCTCACTAAAAAGACCTAAATGATTACTGTAGGTTAACAAGGTATCAAACAATGCCATCGCCTTCTCTTCTTCCCCGATCTTGAACAAGCTATTGATAAACCAAAATGTACAAATCGTAAAGGAAGAAGAAGGTAAGCCAAAATCGTCCTCGTTCTTGTAACGATACAACAATCCATCGTTGCTCAACTCACGCTCTATGGCTTTTACGGTGCTAATAAATTTTGGATCTTTTGCCGGAATAAAGCCGTAAGATTCCATCAATAGAACGGCAGCATCCAGATTGGGTGAGCCATAGGATTGTGTAAAGGCTTTTACCTCTTCATTCCAGGCATTGTCCATAATGTCTTTTTTGATGGCTTGTTCCAATAGGCTCCATTTTTCTATCTTCCTTGTTTTACGGAAGATCCTCGCCACCTTAATGGCGCGGTCAATTGCTACCCAACAAAGTACCTTTGAAAATGTAAAGTGTCTGTCCTCTGTACGAAATTCCCATATTCCTTTATCTGGTTCCTCCCAGTGTTTGGCCACTATCCATACGATGCCTTTGGTAATGCCCCACAATTCCTCGCCATTTTCAATATCTGTGCTATGTTTGTTCAATTGTTCATAGAGAACATCCATCAAAATACCATAAATATCATTTTGCCTTTGTTGATATGCCGCATTTCCTATTCTCACCGGCTTAGATCCTTTATACCCACTTAAGTGACTAAGGGTTTTTTCCGTTAATTTCTTTTCCTTATTAATCCCGTACATGATCTGCAACTTCTCATCCTTATCTGGAATTATATCTACTATAAATTGCAGGTATCTTCTGGCCACATTAGCATGCCCAAGATCGGCCATTACCTTGATCGCCATAGAAGCATCACGGATCCAGCAAAAACGATAGTCCCAGTTACGGACCTCTCCTATGGTTTCCGGTAAGGAGGTAGTTGCAGCTGCAAGTACCGCCCCTGTTTTATTATAGGTTAATAACTTCAGTGTTATAGCACTTCGATTTATCTGGGCATTGTATTTCTTGTAATCGGGTGTCTTATTACTCCAGTTTAGCCAGTAGACCTTGGTCCTTTCAAGTTCAAGGTATACTTTCCTGGTATTTGGCTGAAAGATCTTTTCATTGTAAGCCATGAGAAAATAGCCGTCTTTTGTGATCTCCATTTCTCTGCCTTCTACCACAGCATTCTTATTAAAGGAAGTGTAAAGAAAAACCGTTTCGAATGTATCCCCTTGTGTTAAACTCACTATGAATTTATTTTTCACATAGGTGTAGGTCTTTCCAACAGCATATGCGAGCTTTGGTTCATAATGTACCGAAAAACAAGGCTTACCTGATATGTGCTTTATATAGCGGGCAATTTCGGGAGGTCCGTAATACGAATTATATCCTTTGTGATAACGGGGCATAAAATCGTGCACCTCAAAGGTATTGTCCCCATCGGTGAACCTTGTGATAAGAACAGCGGTGTGTTTCTTGTAGCGCTGTTTTATGGTATATGCCGGTGCCACTTTTATACCAAAACTTCCTCCCTTTTTTTCATCCAGTATTTTGGCAAAAACAGAGGATGAATCAAATTCGGGTAAGCAACTCCATTCTATGGAGCCTGTTTTAGAGACAAGTGCCGCACTTCTGCAATTTCCTATAATTCCATAATCTAAGTTATCCATAAATGAGAATCTGGTAAAAATCTTGGTTTCATTGTATTTGCGCCACAATTTGACGAAATTTAGAGAAATTAAAGCTAAAAGGAGTTAAAAACATTCATTTTATGGCCAAAACTATCATTATCTCAAATAGGCTCCCCGTTCAATTGCAAATTGATAATGGATCGATCAATGCCGTCCCAAGTGTGGGAGGATTAGCTACCGGCATGAAATCTGTTCATTCTGAAGGGCAAAGTCTTTGGATAGGATGGAGCGGGCTTACCGAAGAAGAGATCCCTACTGAGCTAGAAAGTAAGATAGATGAGGCCCTCGCCAAACACGGGTCAGCCAAAGTAAAACTAACAACAGAAGAAGTGGACGGATTTTACTACGGTTTCAGCAACCGCACTATTTGGCCACTTTTCCATTATTTCCTTGAATATTCTGAGTTTGAACTCGCAAGTTGGAATACCTATAAAAAAGTAAATCAAAAATTTGCAGATGCTATCCTGAAGGTAGCAAAGGACGATGATATCATCTGGGTTCACGACTATCAACTTATGCTTGTTCCTAAAATGGTTCGTGAAAAACGCCCAAATATCTCTATCGGTTTTTTCCTTCACATTCCATTTCCATCCTATGAGATCTTCAGAACACTACCCTGGCGCGAAGAAGTCCTAACGGGTTTACTGGGATCCGATCTTATTGGCTTTCACACCTATGATTATGAACGTCATTTTCTAAGTTCTGTTCGCCGTATTTTGGGATTGGAGGTTAGCTTTAACGATATATATACGGATGATCGTGTGGTAAAAGTAGATTCTTTTCCCATGGGAATAGACTATATGAAATTTAGCAAGGCAGCCAAAGAGCACGAATCGCTTTCAAAAAAAGACCAATCCGAACTTCAGCGGAGGCTCAACAAACACAAAGAGGCTACACCCGATGCTAAATTCTTACTGTCCATAGACCGCCTGGATTATTCTAAAGGCATCGCAAAACGCCTTAATGCGTATGAATATTTTTTAAAAAAGTATCCTCAATACAAAGAAAAGGTCCGATTAATTATTTTAGCCGTTCCATCCAGATCTAATGTCCCTCAATACCAATTATTGAAAAGAGAGATCGATGAACTGGTAGGCAGGATCAACGGAGAGCTGGCAACCGTAAGCTGGACACCCATTTGGTATTTCTACCGCTCTATGCCCTTTGACAACCTCATAGACCTCTATACTTCTTGTGACATTGCATGGCTTACACCTATCAGGGACGGAATGAACCTTGTGGCCAAAGAGTATATAGCAACTCGCACCGATAAAACAGGAGTACTGATATTAAGTGAGATGGCGGGGTCTGCCAATGAAATGAACGAATCCCTGTTGATCAATCCTAATAATTTTGAGCAAATTGCAGATACCATTCACCGGGCGATCCAAATGCCTGTAGAGGAACAAAAGCAACGAAACATGGTCTTACAAAAAAGACTGGAACGCTATAATGTAGAAAAATGGGCCAATGACTTTATGCGATCGCTCACCATACAAAGTGATAAGGACCCTGCATATGTTACCCGGCGTTTGTCTGTAGATCTTACCAATATCATTATGACTCAATACAGGGAAGCAGAAAGACGACTTCTCTTTTTGGATTACGACGGCACACTGGCCGGGTTTCACAATGACCCCCAAAAAGCCTCACCCGATGCAGCCCTGTATGAGCTGATAGACAAACTTACGGCCCTGGCCAATACAGATGTATATATTATTAGCGGTAGGGATAAAGAAACCTTTGAGCGCTGGTTCTTAAAGAAAAAATACAATATGATTGTGGAGCATGGGGTATGGCTTTCAGAAAACGGATCGGAGTTTACGATGCTTGAAAATGTGAAAAAAGATTGGATGGAAAAGATCCTACCCGTACTTGAGTCCTTTGTAGACAGAACACCCGGTAGTTTTATAGAGGAGAAGAACTATTCCCTGGCCTGGCATTACCGTAATACAGATCCCGATTTTGGTCAGAAGAGGGCCTCTGAACTTAATACGGTATTGCGAAGTCTCATCGCAAATGATGATCTTAGTGTTTTGAATGGCAATAAAGTAATGGAGATAAAAAGTAGTAATGTGAATAAAGGAAGGGCTGCAATGCGTATTTTTACGCAGCAACCCTATGATTTCGTGTTTGCCATTGGGGATGACTGGACAGATGAATTTATGTTCCAGGAACTACCAGATACAGCAGTGACCGTAAAAGTGGGCAGACAGAAAACCCAGGCAAAATACTATCTAGACAGCATAAAAAATGTACGAGACTTACTTAAGCGCTTTACAGAAGAAAAAGTATAGGTATCTGAGAATACTCCTGGCCTTACTTTTTTATTCACATTCCTCTGCAAGTTTTGCCCAGCTTGGCACTGAGGTATTTGTAGTGCCTCTTGAAACAACTTCTAAAGGCATTAGTTTTGGCGCTGTAAAGAATATTTCGAACAACAATGGGTATGACAATCAGCCCTCTTTTTACAATGACAATCTTGTTTTGTTCTCCTCAACACGTAATGGACAGACAGATATTGCTGCCTATTTCCTTAATAAGGATAGTTTGCAATGGAAATCGGACACAAGGAGTGGCAGTGAGTACTCCCCTTTGAAGATCCCGGCGAAACAGTCTATTTCGGCTATCAGACTAGATACTGACGGAACCCAATTATTGTATGAGTATAACTTTCAAACAGGCTCGTCTAAAGTCCTACTGAAAGATCTGAAAGTAGGTTACCATCTGTGGTATGACCCTGATATTATTGTCTCATCCGTTTTAGTTGAGAATAGAATGGATCTTGTGGTTTCCAATCTAAAGGACCATACCAATTATACCTTTCAAAAAAATGTAGGGCGCTCACTTCATAAGATCCCTAACTCTAATCTCATAAGTTTTATAAGTAAAGAAGGGGATGGTTGGGAAATAAAATCATTAGACCCCATCTCTGGTGCAACCAAAAAAATTGGTGTATTACCACGAGGAGTTCAGGATATTTGCTGGTTGATAAATGGGAATATACTGGCTGGTCAAGAAAATCAATTGCTATTATTGAAGCCGGGGTTAGAAAAGGATCAATGGAGGGTAGTGAAAGAATTTCCAAAAAGTGAAATTTCAAAGATATCAAGGATCGCCAGCAGTAGTATTTCCGGAAAATTGGCTTTTGTGGCAGAAGTGCCGGACAATTAATCACTGCCTTATGAGTTTCCTACATAACAACAACAGAGTTGAAGCCTTTAGCGATGGGGTGTTTGCCTTTGCCGCAACCTTAATGGTCGTTACCCTGGATATGGATGACACACTATGGCTGACAGGGGCTAAAGCCACCAATTTTATAAGTTTTGGAGCCAGTTTCTTTGTTTTAGTGATGTTATGGAAGATCCATTATAATTTCTTTAGAAGGAACTCCTATATAGACAATTGGATCATTATGCTGAATTCCATTCTGCTTTTTGTGGTACTCTATTATGTATTTCCATTAAAGTCATTGATCAATTCGTGGATAGGACTTCAGGAAATAACACGTGATGGATTAGCTTCATTGTTTGTGATGTATGGCTTTGGGTTTGCTATGATCTTTTTGTGCTATGCTCTTATGTATTACAGGGCCTTTAGAAAGACAAGATCTATCCAAACCTCCATAGACCTCCTTTTTTACGCACACCATTTTTCACTTTATGTATTGGTTGCATTATTATCAATTATATTAGGAGTTTTAAAAGTTGGTATTAACTTTGGGGCGCCGGGTTTCTTTTATGCTCTATTAGGGCCATTATGTTACCTTCATGCCGTTTGGTTCGATAAAAAATACAGAAAAACATTATTATGAAGTATCTATTATTGCTAGTACTATTCATTTCAACACAACTTTCTTACGGTCAATCTTCCGTTGATATTTATAACATCATTGATGCGGTCTCTTCTGAACGTATTAAAGAAGACGTCACCAAACTCGCTGATTTTGGAACACGTCATACCCTTAGTGACACCCTTTCATCTACCAGAGGAATTGGTGCTGCAAGGCGATGGATCAAAAGTGAGTTCGAAAATATATCTGCCGCATGTAATGATTGTCTGGATGTATTCTATCATCAAGAATTGGTAAAAAAAGGTGATAACCAGCGTATTGTGAAGGATGTTATGGTTGTGAATGTCGTAGCTGTTCAAAAAGGCACTAAGTTCCCCAACCGCTATGTCATTATGAGTGGGGATATAGATTCCAGAGTCAGTGATCCAACCAATTACACTTCCGATTCTCCGGGAGCCAATGATAATGCGAGTGGTATGGCCGGTACCATAGAGGCTGCAAGGGTTCTTTCAAAATATAGTTTTGAGAACAGTATTATCTATGTGGGCTTATCTGGTGAAGAACAGGGATTGTATGGGGGTAAATTCCTTGCGGCTTTTGCCAAGGAAAAAGGTTGGGACATTGTAGGGATCTTAAATAATGATATGATAGGAAATATCACCGGTGTAGACGGGGTGATCAGTAACCGCGATTTCAGGATCTTTTCTGAACCCGTACCCCCAACGGAAACGGAACGACAGCGAAATGCGAGGAGGTTTTACGGAGGAGAGGTAGATGGTATTTCAAGACAGCTAGCTCGCTATATCCACAAGACCACCAGAACCTATATGCCAGAAATGAATCCTATGCTCATTTACCGTTTAGACAGGTTTGGGCGTGGAGGTCATCACAGGCCTTTTAATGACCAGGGATTTGCAGGGATCAGGATCATGGAGGCACATGAAAATTATACCCAACAGCATCAGGATATTCGCGTGGAAAATGGAATTGCTTACGGGGATGTGCTAGAACATGTTAATTTTGAATATGCCAAAAAACTTACAGCAGTAAATGCTATTAATCTGGCTTCTTTGGCGTGGGCTCCACCGGCACCTGTAGAAGTGCAAATAGGAGGAATTGTTGCTCCTTCCGCTATTTTAAAATGGAGCAAATCCGAAGGAGCTGCCGGGTACAAGATCTACTGGCGAGATACTACCTCACCAACATGGGATCACAGCAGAATGGTAGGAGATGTTAATGAGTTTACCCTGGAAGGGATCGTAATTGACAACTTTTTCTTTGGAGTTGCCGCAGTTAGTGCAGAAGGATTTGAAAGTCCGGTAGTATTCCCCAACGGTATTTTTCGGAATTAAAGAATAATGACTGCAAATCGTTTTTTAAGCAAAAGCCTGCTAGCCGGCTTTTGTGTCCTGATTTTTAGCTGTGGAGAAGTCCCAAAAGAAAAGACTTCCGTTACCACTTCTGGTAATCTTCCAGATCTCAATCTCCTCTTTAAAAACTATGAGAAAATGGAGCGTAATGAACGTTACGCTGACATTGCAAGAGAGATCGTTAACGCCAACAGCGACCTACATTCATCGGAGCTTTATATGGAGGCTGCCTCACTCTATCAGCTTGCGAATAAATTAGATTCCACTGTATTATTGATCCATAAGGCTATAGATCATGGTATGGCCAACCCAACCATTCTAAAGCAATACCCCGGACTCGCCGAGTTTTCTTCTCCCGAGATGAAGCGGCTAAAAAACCGTCTTGATTCTCTCGAGGTAAAACTGCAGAACATTTCAAACTTTGCACTGGAGATGCGATCGATGGATCAATTCTGGCCGTATTTTGAGGAAGCCAAAGCAAATCCGGATAGTGCCAAGCAGTATTTAAAAAACTATATTTTATTGGGACCACCTGAAATCCGAGATTATTACGCCATTAGATACTATAATTTGGAAAGTATGTATGGACAGATGATCAATGGATCTCCAAAATATTACACCTATCTGCACGATTATTTGCAGAAACAAACTGTTGAAGGACTGAAAGAAAAAACCAAGTTGGCAATGCAGGCATTTAAATCACTCTACCCCGATGCAGTATTCCCAAAGGTGTACATGGTACCGGGTTTATTGAATTCGGGGGGCACGGCCTCCGAAATGGGATTGTTCATTGGGGGAGATATGTATGGCAGATCGGATAATATGCCTGTAGGGGAGCTGAGTGATTGGCAAAGAGAAGCTGTTATGGAAATGAGTATGCTTCCTCAACTTATATTGCATGAATTAATGCATTTTCAGCAAAATTATGGGGATCAAAAGAATAAGGATACGGTGCTTTACAAGATCATTGAAGAAGGCGTGTGTGATTTTTTAGTGGAACTTTCCACAGGCCTCCCGTTACAATCAAATCAATTGGAATATCTCAATTCCCCTGAAAATTTTGAACTTATCTCTGCTGATCTGCAGCAAGAACTATTCTCGGAAGATCTTTCTAATTGGCTGTACAACGGTGGTTCCATTGAAAACAGACCGCACGATCTTGGATATGCATTGGGTTATCTGATCTCAAAGTCTTATTACAATAATGCCATAGATAAGGGTAATGCACTGAAATCGCTTTTAACTACCAACAATATGCGCTCTATTCTTGAGGGCAGTGATTATGCGTATCTTTTGATCGAAACTTCTAATTCCTAACAAAAAGACATGAGCTATAAAGGTTTGAGTATTCTGATATTATCGGTATTATGCAGCTTTACCGGCAGCACACAGATGTTTACAGAACAAGACAGCCTGCGTGGAAGCATCACACCTGAGAGAGCCTGGTGGGATCTAACATTCTATGACCTACACGTTAAAGTAGTGCCCGATAATAAGTTTATAGAAGGATCAAATACTATTCGCTATAAGGTACTTGAGCCACATCAGGTATTACAAATAGAGCTGCAGCAACCTCTGAAGATACTGAGCATACAACAGGATGGACAACCTTTATCTTATACAAGCAAGGGATATTCTCATTTCATAGCCCTGAAAAAAACGCAGGCAGTTGGAGACACAAATGAAGTTGTGATCAATTACTCCGGAAATCCCCGTGTAGCGATAAGAGCACCATGGGATGGCGGATTTTCATGGAGTTACGATCAAAAAGGCCATCCATTTGTGGCCACCTCTTGTCAGGGTCTAGGAGCAAGCGTCTGGTGGCCCAATAAGGATCATATGTACGACGAGGTGGACAGTATGGCCATCAGCGTTACAGTCCCAAAAGATCTTGTTGCAGTTGCCAATGGTAAACTTAAAAACGTTACTGAAAAAGAGGACACTAAAACCTACGACTGGTATGTTCGCAACCCAATAAATAATTATGGGGTAAACGTAAATATAGGGGATTATGTATCATATATGGAAACCTATGCGGGTGAGAAAGGACCTCTGGAATTATCCTATTATGTATTAAGAGATAATCTGGACAAGGCAAAGGAACAATTCAAACAAGTGCCATTGATGCTGGATGCCTTCGAACATTGGTTTGGACCCTATCCCTTCTATGAAGACAGTTTCAAATTGGTGGAAGTTCCTTATTTGGGAATGGAACATCAAAGTTCTGTTACCTATGGAAACAAGTATCAGAACGGATATTTAGGCCGTGATCTATCTGGTTCTGGTTGGGGAAAAACATTCGATTTTATCATTATACATGAATCTGGCCATGAGTGGTTCGCCAATAATATCACCTATAAGGATATAGCAGATATGTGGGTACATGAGGGCTTTACCGCCTATTCAGAGAACCTCTATCTCGATTATCATCAAGGCAAAACTGCCTCCTCTGAATATGTAGTGGGAACCAGAAATAATATACGCAACGACCGACCTATTATTGGTCCCTACGGGGTAAATAAAAGAGGTTCAGGAGATATGTATTACAAGGGTGCCAATATACTTCATACCCTGAGACAACTGTTGGAGAATGACGAAAAATGGCGCAGTATTCTTAGAGGTATGAACGCAAAGTTCTATCATCAGACTGTTACCACGGGGCAAATAGAAGATTACCTCAGCGAACAGACAGGAAAAGACCTCTCTGCCTTTTTTAACCAATACCTGAGAACTACCAAGATCCCAACACTCGAGTACAAAATAGAAGAAGAATCTATGAGTTACAGGTATACCAATATTGTTGAGGATTTCGATATGCCGGTACGTGTTTATATCGGTGAAAAAGAGCATTGGCTTTTTCCTGTAAGGGAATGGAAAAGTGAAAAACTACCTGAGGGTGCTGCGTTGAAGGTGGATAATAATTTTTATATAAAAACCACTAGGCTCAAATAAAAAACGAATCTGATCAAAATAAGATACCTTTGTAAAACCATCATGTTTTCTACTCAGCCAGCGTGTTTTCGTTATTTGTAAATTTTATGTGATGATGGCAGGATCATGTCTAAGTTGCCAAAAAAATATCGTTTTGTGGACCTTTCCGATTATGGAAGGGCTGCCGGAAAAAAAATAGCCTTTTACCTTACAAACACTTCAGTAACCCCTATCCATATTACGCTTCTATTTCTTATTTGCGGTATTCTGGCGGCTCTATGCATTCTATTTCAATACTACTGGTCTGCAGCGATATTACTGGTATTAAAATCTGTCCTGGATGCGGCCGATGGTGAATTGGCCCGCATGAAGAAAACCCCTTCTTATACAGGCCGATACCTCGATTCTATAGCAGATATAACCCTAAATATTCTGCTTTTAACGACTATCTGGTACGTTACCCAAGGATCCGTGATATACACTATTCTGGCCCTTTTTGGTCTTCAATTACAGGGAACCCTGTACAATTATTACTATGTGATATTACGGAACCGATTCCATGGCGATACCACAAGTAGGGTCTTTGAAGAAAGCGTACCCAAAGCCATGGAAGGAGAAAAGCAAAAACATGTAACCCTGCTTTTTAGAATCTATCGTTTTTTCTATGGTCCATTCGATATGATAATCTACCGTCTAGATCACAAAGCGGTTAATTGTAAAAAATTCCCTAATTGGTTTATGACGGCTGTATCTACTTTTGGTCTTGGATTTCAATTACTGATCATTGGAGCAATGCTGGGTTTTGATCTAAAGGATCATATAATTCCTTTTTTTATAGGCTATTCTTTTTTGATACCCATTTTTATAGGCCTGAGAAGGTTCCTAAATCGTTAATTCTTTCTACCTTACATATCCTAAGAACAGATTCGTTTACATGCAGGCAGAAGGCCTTGTAAACAACCAAAAACCTAAACAATGCATCGACTTTTTATTCTCTTTTATGTACTCCTTTTGGCCTCCTGCCAGCCGGCACCAGAACAGAAAAAATCTTCGGCAATTCTCATATCGGATGTATCCATTTTGGATGTTCTCACAGGTGAGATCAGGGAACACCAAAGCATTGAGATAGATTCAGGGAAAATACGGCATATTACAGGTGTTCTTGGCGACACAAAAGGTTTTCAAACAGTTATTGACGGAAAAGGTAAATATGTGATGCCAGGTCTGGCAGAAATGCATGCGCATATACCTTCACCCCCTGTTTCAAAAGAAACCGTTGAAGAAACCCTTTTTCTCTATCTCTCTAATGGTATTACCACAGTTAGGGGAATGTTGGGACACCCGTCTCACCTTGAACTAAAAAAATTAGTGGCCGATGGAGACGTCTTAGGACCCAGGATCTTTACTTCGAGTCCTTCTCTCAATGGAAATACGGTGAAGACTGAGGAAGAGGCAAAAGTCAAGGTTACCCAATATCAAAAAGATGGCTACGACTTCCTAAAAATTCATCCGGGTATTTTAAGACCAGTATTTGATCAGATAGTGAAAACGGCCAAGGATGTAGATATTCCTTTTGCAGGTCATGTACCTGTTGATGTGGGTATTAGGCATGCATTGAATAGCGGATATGCCTCTATTGACCATGTTGACGGATTTTTAGAAGGTCTGGTGCCGGAAACGCGCAAGGTAAACCCACGGGAAAATGGATTTTTTGGTTATAATTTTACCATGTTAGCCGATACTACCTTGATCCCTGCCTTAGTTTCATTAGCTAAGGACAATACTGTTTGGATAGTTCCAACGCAAAGTTTGTTTGAACGATGGTTCGCACCTGTTTCATCTGACGAGCTCCTCAATGAACCGGAAATGATCTATATGCCTGTAACAACGCTCACTAATTGGAAGATTCGCAAAGAACAAAGCATGGGGAAGGGTACTAATTTTAACGTCCCCCAATGGGAACGATTCAATGCGATTAGACTTCAATTGATAAAGGCCCTTCAGGACAATGGACATGGGATCTTGTTGGGGTCAGACGCCCCGCAGCTATTCAATGTGCCCGGTTTCTCCATTCATCATGAAATTCAAGGAATGTTAAACGCAGGATTAAGCCCGTTACAGATCATTCAAAGTGGCACCATAAATCCGGCCATTTATTTTGATCAGCAAGAAGTGTTTGGACAAATAAAGGAAGGCATGGTTGCAGATTTACTGCTGCTTAGGGCGAATCCCCTAGAAGACATCACGGCACTGAAAAAATTGGATGGGGTCATGATAGGCGGTCGATTGATAGACAGAAAAACGATCGACAAAAAACTTAAAGTCATAGCTGCACATGCAGAAAACAAATAATCAGCTTGTATGGAATTATTTAAAAACCTCCGTTTCGTGAAATCATTCATCATAAAAGGTAGTTGGGTCTGCATTGTTTTTGGGTCTTTTACAATTTTTGGTCAAACCGTATTGGTTCCGGAGCGTGTTTTCGACGGTGAATCGATGCATGAAGGTTGGGTTGTCATGGTTGAGGGAAATGCAATAACATATGCAGGTGTTCCCTCCGGAATTAAACCCAGTGCTGGCACTTCTATGATCAACTTGCCAGATATGACCTTAATGCCGGGCATCATTGAGGGACACTCACACCTGTTGCTTCACCCTTATAATGAGACTCCCTGGAATGATCAGGTACTCAAGGAATCTCCTGCGGAAAGAGCTATAAGAGGTTCCGTTCATGCCAGCTCTTCTCTGATGGCCGGAATTACCACCATGCGTGATCTGGGAGCTGAAGGAGCAGGCTATACGGATGTTTACTTAAAAAAAACCATAGATGAAGGGATTATTCCCGGGCCTCGTTTATTGGTAGCCGGGCCCGCCATTGTAGCTACAGGGGCATATGGCCCAAAAGGATTTCACGATGGAGTAACCGTTCCTTTAGGGGCAGAAACTGCCAGTGGAACAGATGAAGTAATAAAAACGGTACGCAGACAACTTGGTAATGGAGCTAATTTTATTAAAGTATATGCGGATTATAGATGGACCCCCGGAGCAGCTTCAGAACCCACCTTTCTAGCTCAGGAATTAGAGGCCATGGTGGCCACTGCAACCAGCGCCGGGAGTTATGTAGTGGCACATGCCAGTACGCCCGAAGGAATGCGCCGTGCCATCATGGCAGGTGTTGAAACCATTGAACATGGGGATGGAGGAACATCAGAGATATTTCAACTAATGAAAGATAAGGGAGTGGCCCTATGCCCTACCCTTGCTGCCGGTGATGCCATAGAACGCTACAGAGGATGGGATAAAACAAAAGATGGTGATACGGACAGGATAAAAGCTAAGAAAAGATCTTTTGCCCTTGCCCTAAAATCCGGAGTAACTATCGCCTTTGGTGGAGATGTTGGTGTCTATCCTCATGGGGAGAACTACAGGGAAATGGAATTGATGGTCGCATATGGCATGAAACCGCTGGAGGTATTAAAGGCCGCTACCAGTGTGAACGCCAGAGTATTTCATCTGACCAATCTGGGCCATATAAAAAAAGATTTTGTAGCCGATCTTGTGGCCGTTAAAGGTGATCCTTCCATGGATATTAGTGTGGTTAAAGACGTTCGCTTCGTAATGAAGGATGGTAAGACATACAAGGACACTGATTAATGCATCGCGTTATTTACCCAGATATGGGGCTCAAAAGAGTATACTTAAATCCCAAAGCAGTGGTCATTATAGAAGTTGTTTACCTGCTTCCTTAACAACTCTTTAAGAATTACAAAGAGTGATTTTGGTATATTTAGCGAACGAACATTCAACTAACTTAAACTATGAAAAAAGGACTACTCTCCCTGATGCTTCTGGCATCTATTTCTCTCTTCGCTCAAGATTTTAAAATAGACCTGGTACAGGACCTCAAACCCCGCAATATTGGACCCGGTGGAATGAGCGGAAGGGTAACTGCTATTGACGTGGTGCATTCGGAACCAGATATTATGTTTGTTGGTACCGCATCGGGCGGTCTGTGGAAATCGTCTTCCGGTGGAATTACCTGGAAACCTGTATTCGACAAAGAATTAACGGCCTCCATTGGTGCCGTAGCCATACAACAGAGTAATCCTTCAGTTATCTGGGTAGGAACCGGAGAAGGAAATCCAAGGAATAGTCTCAATGGGGGCTATGGGGTATATAAGTCGCTCGATGGTGGTAAGAACTGGATGGCCATGGGCCTCGAAAAAACACGGCATATTCACAGAATACTGATCGATCCTACAGATCCCAATACAGTCTATGTAGGAGCCATTGGATCTCCATGGGGAGAGCATCCGGAACGAGGCGTTTTTAAAACTACAGATGGGGGTAAAACATGGTCCAAAGTTCTTTTTGTGAATAATAGGACCGGTGTTGCCGACCTTATTATGGATCCCAGCAATCCCAATAAAATGTTTGCAGCCATGTGGGAACACAAAAGGGATCCATGGTTCTTTAAATCGGGCGGACCCGGAAGCGGACTTTACATGACCCACGACGGAGGTGCTACTTGGAAAAAGATCAGTGAAAAAGAAGGTTTTCCAAAAGGTGAACTGGGCAGGATAGGGGTAGCAGTGGCACGCAGTAAGCCCTCCGTAGTATATGCCCTGGTTGAAGCCAAAAAGAATGCACTTTACAAATCCGAAGACGGTGGGTTTACATGGAAAAAGATCAATGATAAGAGCGATATTGGTAACCGGCCATTTTATTATTCCGAGATCTACGTGGATCCGCAGAACGAAAATAGGGTCTATTCAGTCTTTACCTATGTAAATGTTTCCGAGGACGGGGGCAAGAATTTTGCAGAATTAATGCCTGCCTATGGAGTAGCCAATGGTGTTCATCCCGATCATCACGCCTGGTGGATACACCCTGAGGATGGACATTTTATGATCGATGGAAATGATGGGGGCATGAATATTACCAGGGACCGAGGCGAAAGCTGGCGATTCATTGGCAATCTGCCTGTAGGCCAATTTTACCATATCAGTACAGATAATGAATTTCCGTATAATGTGTATGGTGGTATGCAGGATAACGGGTCCTGGAGAGGCCCTGCCTATGTTTGGAAAGATCAGGGAATACGCAATAGTTATTGGCAGGAAATTGCCTTTGGAGACGGATTTGATGTGGTTCCAGACATAGACGATTCGCGCTATGGATATGCAATGAGCCAACAGGGTTTTGTTAGCCGGTATGACCATTTAACCGGCAATAACTATACCGTACGACCAACACCACCAGATGCTACAACGGAATTGAGATTTAACTGGAATGCCGGTATAGGACAAGATCCGTTTGATAATAATACCGTCTATTTTGGAAGCCAGTTTGTGCACAAAAGCACTAATAAAGGGCTTACTTGGGAAGTGATCTCAGGAGACCTAACTACCAATGACCCGGAGAAACTAAAACAAAGTGAAAGTGGAGGCCTTACCATGGATGCTACCGGAGCAGAGAACCATTGTACCATATTGGTCATTGAACCATCGCCAGTTGAAAGGAATATGCTATGGGTAGGGACCGATGACGGCAGGGTACATATCACTCAAAATGGAGGTGCCAACTGGACAGAGGTTACCCAAAATATTAAAGGACTCCCTAAGGGAAGCTGGATACCTCAGATCAAGGCATCTTCGAGGAATAAAGGCGAAGCGCTGTTGATTGCAAATGATTACAGAAGATTTAATTATACCCCCTATGCCTATAGAACACGAGATTATGGAAAAACGTGGGAACGTATAGTAGACCAGTCAGATGTACAAAGCTATACCCTTTCTATCATTGAAGATCCGGAAAACCCAAATTTGTTATTTCTGGGTACAGACGACGGACTCTATATTTCCTTCGATGCAGCCAAAAAATGGCAGAAATGGACAGAAGGATTTCCAACGGTCTCCACAAAAGATCTCACTATACACCCAAGAGAACATGACCTGGTAATTGGGACATTTGGACGCGCTGCATGGGTGATGGATGATATTCGGCCGCTTAGAGCCGTTGCGACAGATCCTGGTATTTTGACTCAGGACCTTAAAGTGTTTAATCCCCCAACAGCCTACCAGGCGGCCTATCAACAGCCTACTGGTAGCCGTTTTGGAGCCGATGCCCTATACAATGCAGAAAACAGAGAAGAAGGTGCTATGATCACCTATTTCTTGAAAGAAGGATGGAAAAAAGTTGAACCAAAGAAAGATGTGGACAACGAAAAGGAAGAGGACCAGGACTCGATTGCGGATGAGCAGGAAGGAGCAGAGGAAGCAACGAAAACAAAAGACTCTGTAGTAGTGGAAATCTACAATGGAGATGCCCTTATCAGAACCTTACGAGTTAAAACGCCCGAAAAGGCCGGTTTCCACAGGATCTACTGGAATATGGATGAAAAAGGACCAGACCGTCCTTCTCGTACTATTCGTAAGCGTACCAGAGAGGCCGGTGGTGTTAATGTGAAACCGGGGATGTACAAAGTTGTTTTATCATTGGGTGAAATGACAGATGAAACCATGATCACGGTAGCCTCAGATCCTCGATTAAATATGTCTGCTTCTGCCATCAACGAGGTCTACGAGGCAAGCAAAAAACTGGAGGGCTTTACACAAACAGCCGCAAATGCGGTAAAACAGTTAGCAGAGAGCAAAAAAGTTGCTGACAAATATCAGAAGGACCTCAAGGAGTTGGATAAGGAAAAGTTTAAAGAAGCTATTAAAGCCTCAAAGGACATTTCAAAGAAAATTGATGACCTGCTAGCTATCTATCTCGGCAAAGTTGATAAACGACAGGGGATCACGCGTAATCCGGAACTAACGGTAATGAGGAGAATCGGCACCGCCTATGGCTATGTACGCTCAAGACAATCCGGTATCACGGAAACAGAAACACAACTCATGGAATTCGCCGAAGCAGATCTTACTGCTGCTTTGGACAAGACCAACGCCTTTTTTACAGATGAGTGGAAAACATACCGGGAGACCATAGAACCATTGAGCATTTCAATGTTCAAGGACACCCAAACCATAACCCTGGATTAGATAGAGGGTCATTTGGCCTTAAAATAGTATTGAATCAAAGTATAAATCTAACAACCAGATAATGAAAAGAATATCCATATTTCTTGCTCTTTTAATAAGCGGGGTAAGTATAGCTCAAAATACTGGGGAGGATGATTGGGGAGCCTGGTATATGTACTTTGGTACCAATAAGATCTCTGAAAAGCTAAGCATTCATTCTGAGGCACAATTTCGATTCTATGAGACCACCGGAAATTTTAATCAATTACTTCTGCGTACCGGATTGAACTATCATTTAAATACGGATGCTATTGCCACCATTGGCTATGCATACATAGGCACGGATAATACCTTTGAAGAATTTCCTGGTGAAATAGATTCTAAAGAGCATCGTATTTTTCAACAATTAATCTTAAAAAACAAGGTGGGAGAGTTTAATTTTGAACACAGATACAGACTAGAGCAACGCTTTATAGATTTTGG
>JAHEHU010000208.1 GCA_024639765.1 Eudoraea sp. | reverse complement strand
GCAGGTAACTTAAGTCAAAACGCTTAAAGGCGACCTCCCTGATCTCATGAAATTTAAGGTTGGCCATTTCTTCATAAGCAGAATATTCAATGGCTTCTACTTTTTTCCCTTCCACTTCATCTGCCCGCACCTGTCCTAAAAATATATCATGTGCGCCAATATGCGTCTTCACCTGGTGATTTGCAATGGATTTGGCAATAAATTCTGGAGTTATTGCGCCTTGTATAAATACATTATTGACCTTTGGTTTTTCCATAACGAATTTTACTTTGGTACTAAGGTAAAGAAGATTTAGGAAATTGAAATCATCCACAATGTGTGCGGTTTAAACCCACAGGTTTAATTTTGATATGTCACTCCAAAACTTCATACACAGTAAGTGGGGCAGCCTTGTTTTTCATGCTAATACTACCCACTTTTTTGCAGCGAAAAGATTCCTTAACTCCCTCATAACAGCTCTCGGAAATAATGATTTGGTTTTCTTCTGCGGCATCCTGTAAGCGTGCAGCCGTATTAACTGTATCGCCAATTACTGTATAGTCTAACCTTTTTAGACTCGATGAACCAATATTACCGGAGACCATCTCGCCACTTTTGATGCCTATAGATACTTTCGGAGTATAATTTGAAATGCCCTCAGGTTCTGTCAGGTTACTGATTTTTTGACGTACCGCTAATGCGGCATCAATGGCCCGATCTAAATGATAATCCCCTCTAAACACAGCCATAATGGCATCGCCTATAAACTTGTCTACATATCCCTTTTGGGCAATAATTTCCTTCACCATCAAGTCGAAATATGTGTTGAGCATATTCACAACCACATCGGCCGGGGTACTTTCACTGATGGCCGTAAAACCGCAAACATCCATGAACATTACTGTGGCCTCAATATTTTCATTGGCCATAATCTTAGATTCATATTCCTTGCTTCCCATAAAGTTTAGTACATTTTCATCCACATACATTTTTAGGATATTGTTCTCCCGAACAGCTTTTAGTGTGTCTTGCAGTTGCCGTACATGTTTTAGCGTCTTTTCCATGGTAATGGTAAGGTCCTCAAAATTGATGGGCTTGGTAATAAAGTCATACGCACCACGATTCATAGCCGTTCGTATATTTTTCATATCGCCATAGGCCGATACCATCACTGATTTTAAGAGGGGGTTTAATTCATTAAGCTTGGTCAGCAAGGTAAGGCCGTCCATTTCGGGCATATTAATGTCACTCAACACCAGGTCCATGTTGGGATGGGTGTCCAGTTTCTCCAGGGCGTCTATCCCATTGATGGCAAAGACAAACTCGTATTCATTTTGCCGTATCTGCTTCCGGAACTTTTGTTTGATGAGGACTTCCAGATCGGTCTCATCATCTACCACCAATATTTTAGCCATTATAGTATTGCTTTTAATTTTTCCTTTAAGATACCAAATTCTACCGGTTTGGTGAGAAAATCATCTGCCCCCAACTTCATGGCCGTATCATAGTTTTCCTGGTCGCCATAGGCGGTGATCATCATGACCACCGGTGGGGGCTTTAAAAAATTTTTCTTTATTTGTTCCAGAAGTTCAAGGCCACTCATCCCCGGCATATTAATGTCTGAAAGGATTAGGACCGCCTCATGATTGTGCTCACCCAAATAAGTCAATGCCTCTTCTCCTGAAAAAGCAAATACAAAGGACATATCTCCATTACGAATTTCCTTTCGGAATCGTTGCTCAAAAAGAGTTTTCATATCTCTTTCATCGTCTACAACGAGTATTTTCATCTGTGTTTTATTATTTATATCTTATAAAATTATTTCATCAATTATTCATACCGCTGGAATCTGTATCCTAAAGGTAGTTCCTTGTCCTTCTTTAGTCTCCACTTTCAATTCCCCCCCATGTGCCTTAACAATGTCATAGCTTAAAGACAAGCCTAATCCTGTTCCCTGGCCGGTGGGCTTTGTAGTAAAGAAGGGCTGAAAGATTTTTTTTCTTACCGAATCGGGGATACCATTACCATTGTCAGCCACTTTTATCTCTATCTGATTCCTGATCTTCCTGGTGCCTACAGAAACTGTCGGTTCATAATCTTTATCCTCCTCCAAGGCCTCGGACTTCTGATTTACTGCGTAGAAAGCATTCGTAATCAAGTTTAAAATCACTCGTCCAATATCCTGCGAAACGATATTGATTTTCTCGATGCTTTCATCAAACTCAGATTTCATAGTTGCGTTAAAAGTTTTGTCTCTAGCTCTTAAACCATGATAGGCCAGTCGTAAATATTCATCTGCCAGAACATTTATATCCGTGGGTTCTTTTTGCCCACTGCTGCTGCGGCTATGCTGCAGCATGCCTTTTACTATCCCATCAGCCCTTTTACCATGATGGGTGATCTTATCAAGGTTTTGTTTGACGTCCTCTACGATCGCCATAGCCTCCTTAAGGTCTCCTTTCTCCAATTCCTCATACATCTCCTCAATGAGTTCCACGCTTACCTCTGAGAAATTATTGACAAAGTTCAACGGATTCTGGATCTCATGTGCGATGCCTGCGGTGAGCTCTCCCAGTGATGCCATTTTTTCAGATTGTACTAATTGTTTTTGGGTTTGTTTTAAGTCGCTAAGTGTTTTTTCGATACTCTCTTTAGCCCTTTCGAGTTTGGTAAAATCCTCATAGCGCGCAAAGGCAATTGCAAAGGCATCGGCCAGGGATTGTACGGACTCTA
>JAHEHU010000101.1 GCA_024639765.1 Eudoraea sp. | reverse complement strand
GACCCATAAAGGCAAACGCATGAACTTTGCCACCCTGGTGGACCAGCACGGAGAGGTCTTTGATACGGTCTTGTTTCCGCCGGTAGCCGCCCGGTATTTTTTTAGGGGAAGAGGCATCTATCGGTTTTATGGCAAGGTGGTGAGCGAATTCGGATTTCTAAGTATTGAGGTCATTAAGATGCAGAAACAAGATTATATTCAGGATCCACGCTATGCGGATATGAAGACCGCTAATAAAAGGCAAGCTTTTACTGAGGCCAAAGTCAAAAGGAATGCGAAAGACGAAGAGGTGACCTAAGAGAGAAGGAGCATACCATACAAAAGGTAAATAAGTAAACTGAACCGGAAGCTTCATTTCGTACGATTAACTAAATAGTTAAAATTCTGCTCTTTATCGAGATTATTAGTAGTTGATAGGAATTAGAAAATATGGCTCATTTGGAATTTTAACTTTACATATTAATTGCTCCAAAACCTTATTAATAGAAAACGTATTATGAAAACATTAAAAATTTTATTGGTTCTTGTCATTTCTATCTCGCTGTCTAACTGTAGCAACGATGATGGTCCTGCACAGCTCAAATCTCAGATTTATCAACTTAGATATGTTGATGATCCAACTCTTTTGGGAAAGGTTATTATTTCTGAAAATGCAGATGGTTCTTCTAATGTCCTAATGGAGTTGAATGGCACTTCCACAGAGGTTCATCCAACCTATATTTACTATAACAGTTTGGCCCAAGGAGGCCCGGTTGCTATTACACTAGATCCATGTGGATGTCTTGTGAGTAATACGCGTGTTACCAAATTAGATAATGGTACTCCTATTTCGTTTGAAGAGTTGATCAATTTTAATGGCCACTTAAAAGTACATCGCAGTGCGGATTTTATGGAGACAATTTTACTTCAAGGTGAAATTGGTAAAAATGCCAGAAATATATATTAAGTCAATGTAGTTATATAGTAAAAAGCCCATTCACTAAAATGGGCTTTTTTTATTGGTCTAGTAATTGTGCTTCCAAAACTGACTAATATCATTTATGATTTGCTGAAGAGATTCTAATTTTATGGTTTAGGTGATTGCTGAAAATGCCAGTAATAATTTAAGCTCGACTGATATGAGATATTTAAGATACTTCAGCCCTTTACTACTCTTGTTAGTGTTTGTAAAATGTGATAATAACAGTGCCACCAACGATTTTGATTCGGAAATGGTTTATTCTTTACAGTCTGTTTCAGATCCCGGAATTTTAGGGAAGGTGACCATTTCCAGGAACGACAACAATTCTTCAACCGTCCTAGTGGAACTTAATGGAACCTCTACGGACATCCATCCTACATTTATCTATTATAATAATCTGGCCCAGGGAGGTCCTGTGGCCATTACGTTAAACCCAATCGATTGTGATTGTGAGTTTGCATCTACGGTCGTAACGGCAATGGATACGGGCAACTCCATCACTTATGAAGAACTGATACACTTTAATGGACATATCAAGGTGCACTTGAATGCTGACTCCCTTGGAACGGTATTGCTACAGGGAAATATTGGATCAAATGTGGATTGACTTCCAAACACATGGATCTGTTTAGGAGATAAAGCCAAAGGGCTTAATGGCTTTGTATTTATGAAGTGCGTTGTCTTTTAGAAAGGACTATGTATAATAAATTTAAAAGTGTAATTTAGAACTTGCACATAGTCAGTTATTATAAACCTTATTTCTAAATATAAAAAGCCCCTTACTATTGTAAAGGGCTTGCTTACTTGCGGTCTGGACGGGATTCTTTGCTCGTATTTCTCGCAAAGGGCCAAGGGATGGCCTGCAAATAATCACCCTTTGCCAACCTGCGTTGGCTCAGCAGAGAAGTAGTCCTTCCGCCTGGTTCGCAGTTGTATTACTATTCCTATTTTGATTTCAAGGAAAATTTAAGACGGGATTCATTTCCTCACTGGGTTCGGAAATCCTCCCAAGGGGTGGCTCAGCAGAGAAGTAAACCCTTCTGACCGCTGCACGGTCAGCGGTTCTTTTTCATTTCTTCGCCTAAGCAAGCGAGCTTGCAGGCTACAAAATAAAAAAACCCCTCACTTTTGTGAAGGGTTTTACTTCTCTGCGGTCTGGACGGGACTCGAACCCGCGACCCCCTGCGTGACAGGCAGGTATTCTAACCAACTGAACTACCAGACCAATGATTTTATTCGCCGGATGGCAAATCCTGACAACAGTCAGGTTCAAACCTTGTTACAAATGCTTTAAAAAGCATCCTTGTTCACTCAGCACCTATGTGGTGCGTAGGCGGATGCAAATATACGCTGCTTCTTGAATTACACAAACAAAATTTTTAAAATAAACGGGGCCTATCCAAAAGCCTGCCGTTCTATCATAAAAGTATTAAGGACCATGGAAAAATCTTCCCGCACATTTGCTTCTACATATTTGATCTTGTATTTGGCACAGGTCAGTTTTAATTTCGAAATAAAAGCAGCTACTTCCTGCTCATAGGCCTCCTTTATGGTGTCTGCATACACATCTATGTGCGAACCCGTTTCCACATCTATAAATCGTTTAGGTGTGTTCTCAAAGTTAAATGACACTTCGGTTTCTGTATCCAGTAAATGAAAGATCACCACCTCGTGTTTGTTATATTTTAAATGGCGCAATGCATCAAATAACGAATCGTCCTCTGCATTATTCTGAAACATATCTGTAAAAAGAAAGATAAGACTGCGCCTTTTTAGCTTTTCGGCGATCTGATGAATGAAGGTATAGGTCCTGGTATCTGTTTCCGGTTTTTTTTCTAAACTCACTTCATTAAGCTTGGCCAATAGCATTTGATGATGGCGTTCACTTCCTTTCTCAGGGGAATAATAATTGTATGTATCAGCAAAAATACTGAGGCCTACTGCATCGCGTTGTTTTTTCAAAATATTCATTAGTGCTGCAATGGCCAATACTCCAAATCCGATCTTATTCAGATTGCCAATAGTTAATTCCTTCCGTTCCGGGTAATACATGGAAGCAGAATTATCTAATATCATATGGCACCGCAAATTCGTCTCTTCCTCGTAGCGCTTTGTGTAAAGCTTGTCTGTTTTGCCAAACAGCTTCCAATCTATGTGCTTGGTACTTTCCCCCGTGTTGTAGATCTTATGTTCTGCAAATTCTGCGGAAAAACCGTGAAATGGACTTTTGTGGATCCCACTGATAAAACCCTCCACCACCTGTTTAGCAAGAAGTTCCAGGTTTTGGAAGAGTTTTCCTTTCTGAAGTTCATTCTGTAGCTTCATACCTCTAAGATACGGATATGGGAACACATATTATGGGATTACCTTTCATCAGGTATTTTATTGAGAACAAAAAAGGCCCGGATTCTTCCGGGCCTTTACATTTTCTATCTTAAAGATACTTATAAGGCAGCATCAATTGCGTCTGTGTATACCTTTTTTGGGGAAACCCCTACTTGTCTGTTAACGATTTCTCCGTTCTTGAAAACCAAAACCGTTGGTATGTTGCGAACACCATATTTCGCAGCAAATTCTTGATTGCTGTCTACGTCCACTTTGCCTACAACAGCTTTTCCTTCGTATTCATTGCTAACTTCATCAATGATAGGACCCACCATTCTGCAAGGACCGCACCAAGCTGCCCAAAAATCCACTACTACAGGTTTGTCACTTTTTAAAACTACCTCGTCAAAAGTAGCATCTGTTATTTCTAATGCCATGATTTACGTTTTTAATTATGCAAATTTAGTCAATTATTTACCTTTTTCCTTGCTGGTATCATATTCATTTTACCTATGATGATATTAGGACTGGCTATTAGTTGAGTTTGTAATGAACTTCTTTATTTTCAAGGGTTGTGAGCAACTCACTACTTATCTGTACCTTTTGCTTTCTACTAGAAAGGGTCACCTTAATCTCGTCCCTCATTTCATATACTGTAAATTGCAATGGATGTTTTCCCTTGTGTGACCTAAGGGTATCTTTTAGCTCTAGAATATGGTCTTCCCTAAGTTGATCAATGTTGAGTTTGATGGTGAGTTTCCTTGCGTAATTCTCCATGACCTCTTGAAGAAGCATGAACTGGTTATACTGTAATCTGGGTTCTCCTTTCCTGCCAGTTTCACGGTTCACCCAACCTTCGCGTACAAAGACCTTTATAAATACAAAGGAATTGATCATCAGAAAATGCCTGAATTTCAAATATTCCTCCCCAAAGATCCTGAATTCAAAGGTATCTGTATAATCTTCCAAGGTAAATACAGCCCACCCTTTTCCATTTCTGGAAATTCGATGTTGTACATCCGTAATTACCCCTGCAAAGCATAGCTCTCTGTTAAGTTGTTCTTCCAGCGATTGAAAATAGGAAACATTGGCATTCGCGAATGCTTTGACCTCAGCTTTAAAATCATCTAACGGATGCCCTGAAATGTAAATGCCTACAACTTCTTTTTCTCTTCTAAGCTTCTCCATAGTTCCCCATTCTTCGCATGGTGGTACTACGGGTTCAGGAATCTGCACCTCACTGGCTTCTCCAAAGAGACTCACCTGGGATGAATTCTCATTTTCCTGATACTTGGCACCATAGCGTATTACCTTTTCAAGGAAAGTGATCCCTTCCCCTTCCATATGAAAATACTGTGCTCTATGGGTATTGCCGAATGAATCGAATCCGCCGGCAAGGGCTAAGTTTTCAAAGGCTTTTTTATTGGCGGCTCTAAGATCAATACGTTTCGCCAGATCAAAGACAGATCTAAAAGTACCATTCGCCTTTCTTTCTTCTACAATGGTCTCTACAGCAGAACGCCCCACTCCTTTAATGGCACCCATCCCAAAACGCACCGCACCTTCCTTGTTTACAGCAAATTTGTAATATGATTCATTCACATCTGGCCCAAGCACTTCCAATCCCATGCGCTTGCACTCCTCCATAAAAAATGTTACCTGCTTAATGTCGTTCATGTTATTAGATAACACAGCAGCCATATATTCAGCAGGATAATGGGCCTTCAGATAAGCGGTTTGGTAAGCGATGTAGGCATAGCAGGTTGAGTGACTCTTGTTGAAGGCATAGGAAGCAAATGCCTCCCAGTCTTTCCAAATTTTCTCAAGCACCTCTCTTGGATGCCCATTTTTTTCACCTCCATCGAGAAATTGAGGTTTTAATTTCTGTAGGAGCGAAAAGATCTTTTTCCCCATGGCTTTCCGAAGAATATCAGCTTCACCTTTAGAGAACCCTGCCAATTTTTGAGACAGAAGCATTACCTGTTCCTGGTATACCGTTATACCATAGGTGTCTTTCAGAAACTCCTCCATTTCGGGAAGGTCATAGGAGATCTCTTCCCGACCGTGTTTGCGCTCAATAAAACTGGGAATATATTCCATGGGTCCCGGCCTGTAAAGGGCATTCATGGCAATAAGGTCATCAAAAACAGACGGCTTTAATTCTTTGAGGTGTTTCTGCATTCCCGGGGATTCATATTGAAAGATCCCAACGGTATCACCTCTTTGAAAGAGTTCATAGGTAGTGGCATCATCCAGGGGAAAGTCGTCTGGCACCAATTCTATGCCGTGTTTGGCCCTTACTATCTTAACGGTATCCTTTATAAGGGTAAGGGTTTTAAGACCCAGGAAGTCCATTTTTAATAGGCCAGCACTTTCTACGACCGAGTTATCGAATTGAGTTACATACAGGTCAGAATCTTTGGCCGTAGCCACAGGCACAAAATTGGTAATATCGTCCGGAGTAATGATCACCCCACAGGCATGGATCCCTGTATTTCTCAAAGAACCTTCCAAAACTCTGGCCATATTCACCGTTTGCGCCTCCAGATCCTCGCCTTCTGAAATATTTAAAAGCTGATTAACTTTTTCGAGATCATCTGATCTGAATTTCTTGCGCAGATCGGCTTCAGGAACGTCAAAGATCTTACCAAGTTTTGACATGGTAGGAATAAGTTTGGCAATACGGTCTGCATCTGGCAGCGGCAGATCCAATACTCTTGCGGTATCCCGGATTGAGGATTTAGCAGCCATAGTACCATACGTTATGATCTGTGCTACCTGGTTGGCACCGTATTTATTGATCACATACTCCATGACCTTACCTCTTCCTTCGTCATCAAAGTCTATATCAATATCGGGCATTGAAACCCTGTCCGGATTTAGGAATCGCTCAAAAAGTAAATTGTATTTTAAGGGGTCAATGTTGGTTATCTTTAAACAATAGGCCACCACAGAACCGGCTGCCGAACCACGACCCGGACCTACAGAGACCCCCATATTCCGGGCTTCCCTTATAAAATCTTCCACGATCAGGAAATAACCGGGATATCCCGAATTCTCAATAGTTTGCAATTCAAAGTCTATACGCTCCTTTATTTCGGGTGTCAGACTTGAATATCGCTGCTCGGCACCCTTATAGGTTATATGCCGTAAGTAGGCATTTTCACCTCGTTTTCCAGCATCTTCCAGATCTTCAGACACCAAAAATTTATGGGGAATCTCGAACTTTGGGAGAAGCACCTCCCGAGCAAGATCATAGGGTTCTATTTTATCCACGATCTCCTGAAGATTTAAAATCGCCTCAGGAATATCATGAAATAAGGCCTTCATCTCCTCAGAAGATTTGAAGTAATATTCCTGATTGGGAAGTCCGTAACGGTACCCCCTTCCTCTACCTATGGGAGTAGCTTGTTTTTCTCCGTCCTTTACACATAAAAGGATATCATGGGCCTCTGCATCCTCTTTCTTACAATAGTAGGTATTATTACTGGCTACTAATTTTATTCCGAGTTTTTGAGCCAGGGCTATCAAAACAGGATTGGCTCTGTTCTCATCTTCCTGATCATGACGCATCAATTCCACATAGAGATCTTCCCCAAACATGCCATGCCACCAAACCAGGGCTTCTTCAGCCTGCTTCTCACCCATATTCAGTATCTTGGAGGCAATTTCTCCATAGAGGTTTCCGGTGAGGACTATTAGGTCTTCCTTATATTGTTCAACAATGGTCTTATCTATTCTGGGCACATAATAAAATCCATCAGTATACGCCAGAGAAGCCATCTTTGCCAGATTGTGATATCCGTTCTTATTCTTGGCCAAAAAGACCATCTGATACCCGTAATCTTTCTGATTCTTGTTGAGGTGATCCTCACAGACGAAGAATTCACAGCCAATTATTGGCAAGATCTCTTGTTGATTGAAATCTTCGCCGGCTTCTACTGCTTTAGCCCTCTTATTTTCGAGTGCTGTATTATACGCCTTTACTTCCTTAACAAAATGAAAAGCGCCCATCATGTTAGCGTGATCTGTCAAGGCCACCGCCTGCATATTTTGTTCTGCAGTAGAAGCTACCAGATCCTTTATTTTAATAGTAGACTGTAAGACTGAAAATTGAGAATGGTTGTGGAGGTGGACAAAGGTGGTATCTTCTAAACTCTTAATATTTGCTTTGATCTCCTCTTTGGAGATCCCTGGAGCGGGTACTTCCTGCTTTTTCTTTAGAGCTTTGGATGCTTTTTTCAGATTCCGATGGGTTAAACCCAGAGGCGCTATCTCAGTGGGGTGTAACTTGCAAAATTCTTCAAAATAGTCTGGTTGAACTTTTAAATCTTCGCTTGAAAATGATCTTCTCCTCACTAGTTCAAAGAAACACCTGCTAGTTGCCTCTACATCTGCCGCGGCATTGTGGGCTTCTGAAAAAGGTTTATTAAATAGGAAGTCATGCAGCTCTGTCAACGTTGGGAGTTTGAATTTACCTCCCCTGCCTCCCGGAATTTGACAAAGTAGTGCAGTGTCTTCCGTACAGGTATCTAATACTGGTAAGGTGGCCAGCGAATTTTCAACCTCTGCGCGGTAAAATTCTGCCCCCATGATATTGATATCGAAACCAACATTCTGCCCAACCAGGAACTGGGTCTTTGAAAGAACTTCTTGGAAAAGGGTTAATACTTCTGCTAATGGAACCCCATCATTGGCTGCCAATTCTGTTGAAATACCATGGATCTGTTCTGCGTCGTAGGGGATATCATACCCTTCGGGTTGAATTAAGAAATCTTGTTGTTCGATTAGATTTCCCATTTCATCATGTAGCTGCCATGCAAGCTGAACACAACGCGGCCAATTGTCTACCTCAGTAACAGGGGCATTCCAGCGTTTTGGTAATCCGGTGGTTTCAGTATCAAAGATCAGGTACATAAAGGGTATTTAGGATAGGAATATAGGGCTTAAAATTATGGATTTACAGCTGGTTTAAAAAGCCGATTTTTCAGGAGTTATTAACGAAAAAAAATCCGGGGCTATCCGGATTTTTTTTATCATCTAAAGTTTTAATATATCAGGAGACCAACTCTTCGTACATTTTTGAGGATTTCAAGGCTGAACTAATTGCCTCCTTTTGTTTTTCTAGTAAGTCTCTGGTAGAACTTGGCAAGATCCATTCTTTGTTTACTAAAATATCATTGTATGAATGTAAGATCTTTTTTTCTCCGCGCTTTACTTCATCTAAAATTCGCTCGGTTTCATTTGGGCTTATGGTGGAAATGAATTTCATCCATGCCCGGTGAAAATCTCCTTTGATACTTCCACTATCTTCTGGTAATTCCCCGTACTCTACTATTTCCGATTTTAAATCATTCCCAAATTTGTCTCGCTGATTGACTTTGTCTTCCAGGAATTTTTTAATAGCGGGGTCTACTACTTTTTCTGCTGCCAGTTTATATCCGTTTTTGGAGTCGTAGGTGAGGATTAATAATTCGTTTAACTTGTTTGAAATTTTTTCTGTGTACTTCATTAATCTTTCTTCATTTTAATTATTGTGCTGTCGACCTTCAACAGCTTTATAAA
>JAHEHU010000207.1 GCA_024639765.1 Eudoraea sp. | reverse complement strand
TTCTGAACGCATCTGTTAATGGCAGGGAAAGAGTGGTTGCATTATGCGATGTAGATTTCTCAGGATCTGCTTCAGCTTCTGTTGAAAAATTTCCAAAAGCAAAATTATATGAGGATTTCAGAGTGATGCTGGATAAAGAAAAAGATATTGATGCTGTTACCATCTCAACTCCAGATCATCTTCATGGCCCGGCTGCCGCTTTTGCGATGGAAAGAGGTAAGCATGTGTATGTCCAAAAACCACTAACGCATAATATCAGGGAAGCCCGAATGCTTACTGAGATGGCAAGGCAAAATAAAATTGTAAGTCAGATGGGAAACCAGGGAGGTTCCAACCCGCTTTTGGGAATGGTTAAGGATTGGGTAGATTCCGGGGTGCTTGGGCAGATATCCAAGGTACAGGTTTGGACAAATCGTCCTGTATGGCCACAGGGTTATGCCATGCCGGAACCAGATGAAAGCTTAAAACCCAAAGATTTAAACTGGGACCTTTGGCTGGGACCAGCCGAATACAGACCTTACACTCCCAACCTGCATCCCTTTAATTGGAGGGGTTGGTGGGACTATGGCACGGGAGCGTTAGGTGATGTGGGTTGCCATCTGATAGATATCCCTTTCAGGACCCTGGGACTCAAATATCCTATCGATGCAGAATGTAGTGCGGGAACTGTTTACACTCAAATGTGGAACGCCGATTATCATCCGGAAGGTTGTCCTCCATCTTCATTTATAACATTACACTTTGATGCCACGGAAAAAAGTAAATCTGCCATTGAAATGACCTGGAGCGACGGCGGTATAAGACCATCACATCCTGAAATAATTCCTGCAGATAGTGATATTGGAGGGCCGGGAAGTTACAATGGTGTACTTATCATAGGAGAAAACGGTATTATCTCTACGAATATAAATGATAGTTCCCCATTAACTCCTAAACTTTATCTGAATGATGGAACCACCGATTTTGGACCAGAAACTGAAGAGAATGAGGAACAGGAATATGGCCATCAACGCAAATGGGTAGATGCCTGTAAAGCGGGCTTTAATAGTCCTGAACATCTGGCGTTGACCTCATCATTTGACTATGCTGGCCCAATGACAGAGACCGTTTTAATGGGTAATCTCGCTATTCGCAGCTATATGTTGAGAAAAGAGAACAGTGAAGGAAAAATGGAATTTTTTGCTCGTAAGAAGTTATTGTGGGATGGAGAAAATATGAAAATTACTAACCTTGAAGAGGCTAATCAGTTTGTGGGAAGGACCTATAGGCAAGGCTGGGAAATATAATAATCATAGTGCGATTTGTATAATCCTTGTTAAACAAAAATGAATCAGTAATGAAAAAGTATATACTATTTATTGTACTGGGTTTTTTACTAATTAATGTTGCTTGTAAAGAATCTAATAAGTCCCTTGAAGAGTCTAAAAGTTCTTCAGTTATCATAGATAATTTGGCCATTAACCGTATTGACTCTACTTTAAAAAGTTTTGTTGATTGGGGTAAAATAGCCGGGATATCCGCACTTATCTATGAAAATAACGAGGAAGTATATTACAACGCTTTCGGCTATGCCGATCGCGAGGTAAAAAGGCCCATGGACCGCAATACTATTGTGCAGATATATTCCATGACCAAACCCATAACGGGAACAGCACTTATGACCTTGTATGAAGACGGAGCCTTTGAATTGGACGATCCTGTTTCTAAATATGCCCCTGAATTTGCCAACATGAAAGTCTATGAGGGTGAAGATGCCTCGGGTAATCCAGTTCTGACAGATCCTGAACGTCCTATGACTATCCGCGACCTTACCCGCCATACAGCAGGTTTTGGAAGAAATGCGGACATTCCCGGTTTGGGTAAACTGATAAAAGAAGCTGATGCTTTAAACAGGAATAATACCCTGGTAGAAATGGCTCAAAAAATGGGTGAGACCCCTCTTTATTTTCATCCCGGTGAACAATGGGAATACGGCCCCTGTGTGGATGTTCAGGCCTTTATGGTTGAACGTATTTCCGGACAGCCATATAATGAATATGTCAGGGAAAATGTTCTGGATCCACTAGGTATGAAAGAGACGCGTTATTATGTCCCTGAAAATGACCGGGATCGTTTTTCAGCCATGTATTTACAAGATGACAACGGCGTACTCAGCCAACTACCCGATGAAGAATCAAAATCTGATTATTTTAATCATTGGCCAATGACCCGTGGTGGATCAGGACTTACTTCAACACTCGACAATTATATGCGTTTTGCTCTTATGATGGTTAATGAAGGGACAATGGATTCTGTCACCATTTTAAAACCTGAAACTGTAAAACTAATGTCCACAAATCATTTGGCGGACAGTATTGAAAAAAGGTCCTTTCTACCGAGCAAGGGACAGGTAGGTTTTGGTATAGATTTCGCAGTCCGGTTACGTCCTCCGGTATCCAAGGAAGAAAACAATGGCGTAGTAGGTGAATTTTTTTGGGATGGTGCTGCGAGCACGCTATTCTGGATAGATCCTGTAAATAAACTTACAGCTGTCTTATTTGTACAACTATTTCCTTATGACCAAATAGGTCTGCATAAAAGTTTCCGGGATGCTGTATATGGCCCCTTAAAGGCTGAACAACATTGATATAATATTGCTGTTTTATAAAGATTTCAAATTCTTTATTGTTTTGAAAGCAATGTCTACCTGGTCATCATTAACAATGATAGTGAATTCATTGGTTGTAGAAATAACTTCGTA
>JAHEHU010000206.1 GCA_024639765.1 Eudoraea sp. | reverse complement strand
AAAATGGTAAAAATTCGCTTGCCCTTGGTTCCTCGGATCGCAGCGGTAATTTTCGTTTCCTGCTGAAAGATCTAAGTACTTCGTTTTACTATCCCTTCTACGATGCAGATAGCGGAAAACTCTATTTTGCTGCTAATTTTGAGGATAGCCTTGGAGGTACAGATATCTATTACGTCTACACTAATAACGGCCTTATCATGTCCTCACCCATTAATCTTGGCCCTCGTATCAACACCCCCGGCAATGAAATAGCACCCTATATCTTTGAGGGAAGTATGTATTTCGCCTCCGATGTCTTTTATGGTCTTGGTGGTATGGACACGTATAAATCTGAGATCCTGGAAGAAAATGTTTACAGTATTCCCGTTAATCTTGGGAAAGGACTGAATTCGGAAAAGGACGACTTTGGATTTATCATTAAAAATTATCAGGATAATAGCCTTATCGGGTATTTCTCTTCTAACCGGTCCGGTGGAAAAGGGAGCGATGATATCTATGGCTTTATAATTAAGGATAAACCGGGTATTAAAACCTTCACCCTTAACGGCAGTGTGATTAACCTCACAACCAATGATCGAATTCCGGATGCCGAAGTTCGACTTCTCAATGAGGAGGGGAATCTTATAAAACAAGCAATTACCACTGCAGACGGAACCTTCAGAATTGAAGTGCCATGGCAGGAGACCCTTACCATTGAGGCAACAAAGGACAGGCACTCCATCTTCTCCAATAAATACACCGGTGAAGCACTGGAACAATTGCAGAACATGGCCTTTAATATAGGCATAGCGAAGGTAGATGACCTGGTAGAAGAAACCGAAGACCAGACCGTATTAAAACTCAATAAATTCTATTTTGATAAAGGTCAAAGCCAGATCACCGAGGCCATTGCCACTGAACTGGAAAAAGTAGTGGATGCGGTTAACAAGTTTCCTCAAATGCAATTGAGGATTGAATCTCATACCGACAGCAGAGGTGGTGGTGCCACTAATTTCAGATTGTCTCAAAGAAGGGCCGATGCCATTAAGGACTATTTGGAAACACATGGTGTATCTACTTCAAATATTCTTTATTCTATTGGATATGGGGAGGACAAATTATTGAATGACTGTACAGACGGAGTATTCTGCTTAGACACCTTCCACAAAAAGAACGAACGCCAGCTCATCGTGGTGCTCAACTACGATCTGCTCTTCTAAAAAAGAATCATCCAACAATAATAAAGGGCAAAGAGGGAGAGAAAAACAATGCCCGCATAAGTTAGATACTGCAATCCCTTTTTGGGATGAAAGTTAGCCGGCAGATCTTTGCTCATCACATTCTTAAGATTCATGTATCCCACAATTGGAGCCATGACAAAGGATATAAAAGTGGCCAGCGCTACCAAGTCACCCATATTGGCCCCAAAGGCAGTGAGGACCACATAGTTCACTACTGCCAGCCCGATGATCCCTATGGCAAAATATTTCTTTCCGGAGAAGTCCTTGTGTGCTGGGGTAAGATGTTTTAAAATATCCAGACTTACCCTGGTGATGGCATCATGGGCCGTCATACAGGTGCTGAACATGGTGGCAAAGGCCGAAACCGCAATAAAGATATAGGCCCACTTGCCAATATGCGTGGTGAACAATTGCACTACCTGATCTGCAAAGGTGACGGCATTACTACTAAGCTCAGTTTGAGTGCCATACAAGGTCATCCATCCAATGATCAAAAAGAAGATTGCCAATAAGGCCGTCATATAATAACCCGAGTTAAATTCTTGTAATGCCTCATTCAGAGGTAACCTTCTTTTGGTTACTTTTTGTTTTTCGAGCGTCCATAAGCTAATCCAGCTACTGGCTTCTACAGCTGTAGGCATCCATCCTACTAGACCTATTAAAAATAGGATCCCAACTTCATTAAAGATCGGAGTAGGTTCAAAATTGGGAACGGGATCTACCTGACCTTTGTAAAGGACCAGGATAGTGGTGACAAGTAAAGCTATGAACAAGATTGAGACCACAAATTTTAAGGATAGTTCCAGGAATTTATAACGCCCAATGATAAGGACCGCTGAAATAAACACAAATAAACCCAGGGCAACAGTACTCACAGAGACGTCATTTACCTTAAATAAGTTGATAAAAAGTCCGGCGGTAACCACATACAAGGCGGCTAAAATGGTGAATGTAGTGACCAACGTAATAAAGGTATAAAGCCAGAGATACCCTTTTCCACGGTTTCTATAGCCTTCAATAAGGGAGGTGTTTGTTACCGTGGTATAGCGTATCCCAAACTCAAAAAAGGGGTACTTTAAAATATTGGCCAGGATAATTGGGATCACCATAACCCAGCCATATTGAGCCCCTGCCTTGGTGGACAGGACCAGATGAGAGGTGCCGATGGCCATACTGGCAAATAGAAGACCAGGCCCTAAATTCTTAACTAAGGTTTTTAATGTAGGCATAGTTAAAGTGCTGTTCTAAAATAAAATATTTTGAGCAATTCTTATGAAGGGATGCTGATTTTATCCCCAGTGGTAATAGGTTGGGTATTGAGCAGCAGATCTATAAAGACCTTTACGCGCGCAAAGTATTCTCTTATCTGTACCTTTAATCCCTGCGAGCCTTCAATATCCGCGGCATTATATCCAATGGCATACAAACCTTTCTTTTGGGCCAGATAAATAGCCCGTTCGTTCTGAAATTTTTGAGAGATGACCGTTACACTGTCCAGGCCAAAGACTTCTTTTGCCCTAACCA
>JAHEHU010000004.1:34125-76683 GCA_024639765.1 Eudoraea sp. | reverse complement strand
AAGATGAGAAAGGAATGAAATTGGTTGTCAATGGCGAAGATTTTATGATCAATGGTATGAACTGGGACTACATCCCTATCGGAAGAAATACTGTTGATGCAGAATTCTGGAAAAAGTCGGACGATGTCATTAAAGCAGGGTTGGATACGGAAATGTCTCTTTTAAAGAACATGAATGTAAACGTAATTAGGCAGTACACAGGAGTTCCTGCCAGATGGATCAAATATATTTATGAGAACTACGGCATTTACACCATGTTGAATCATTCTTTCGGTCGATACGGACTAACATTGGATGGCGTCTGGACTCCTGTAACAATTTATGACGATCCTAAAACTGCGGAGTTTCTAATGTCTGAAGTGGAAAATCTGGTAAGGGACTATAAGAACACGCCTGGTTTGTTATTGTATTTACTTGGGAATGAAAATAACTACGGTCTTTTTTGGCAAGGGGCGGAGACTGAAGATTTTCCGGATGATGAGGAAGAAAAGAAATTCATCGGGGAAAAACGTGGAAGGCCTATGTATAAGCTTATGAACGAGGCTGCTAAGTTGATGAAAGGTATGGACGCTTCTCATCCTGTAGCCATATGTAACGGGGATGTGTTGTTTATAGACATTGTTGCAGAAGAATGTAAAGATGTAGACATCTACGGTACAAACACATATCGCGGGGTCTCTTTTGGGGATATGTTCGAGGTAGTTAAAGAGAAACTGAATATGCCCCTTATGTTTACTGAATTTGGTGCCGATGCCTTTAATGCCATCAAGAATGCAGAGGATCAGAAAGCACAAGCATATTATATGGTAGGGAACTGGAAAGAGATCTATGAAAATGCCGCCGGCTTAGGAAAGGCCGAAAACTCAATTGGAGGTTTTACTTTCCAATTCAGTGACGGTTGGTGGAAATATGGCTTTGACGACCGTGAAAATGCCGATGTACATGATAACAATGCCTCCTGGGCGAATGGAGGGTATGCAATAGATCTGGCCCCTGGCGAAAATAACATGAATGAGGAATGGTTCGGGATTTGTGCCAAAGGGCAAACAGATCCCAGAGGGTTGTATGAATTATATCCAAGAGCAGCGTACTACGCGCTAAAAGAAGCGCATCAACTCAACCCCTATCAGGAAGGTGTTGATCTGGAGTTTGTTCAAAATCATTTCAACAATATAGAATTGATGGAAGCAGTCCTGAAGGCGAGGGGTGATAAAGCAGCCTTAGTTGGCGAGCAAAGCAGCAAACTTAGGGTGAGTAGAATGGAGGCACGTTTTACTACCTTCAATACCGGAGGTAATCTTATAACCACTCCGCAAAATCCATCTCCGGACGAGACCGTTTATCCAGATAAACTTGGCTTCGACCATATGCAGTCTTATTTTGTAGGATTCGAAGGTGAGCCTGCTCCTAATATGAGGGCGAATGTAAACTTTAATGTTATTGGGAAAGTAGCAACCAATCCAATAGATGAGATTTTCTATGAGAATAGAGCACGTCCCGTAGTAGTTAATACTGACGATGGCAATGTAGTTTTAAGTGATGTTAACAGGGTTGCGGTGTATAACGCTTCTTTTGATTGGAGTGCCAAGAATTTTGATCTAAGGGGATTTTACAGGACAGGCCACTACCATTGGGGATACGAAGGTGACTTTTTCGGCTTGTATCCGGAAGCCAACTATGGCCCTAACCTGGATATATACAACGGTGAGATCAGTGGTTTTGAGGTTGATGGAAAAAGGGCTATTAAAGGTCTAAAGGCAGCTTTTGGTCCGCAACTTTGGTGGGGTGCAAACCCTGCTGTACTTGTAAAATATAGCAAGACCATAGGAAAATTTGATTTTACCGGTGTTTTCCATGAAGATATAGACAATTTTGGAACCATTGTATCTTCTTTGGCGGTTCCGATGCCGAGAACAAGAAGAGCTACCCTCCATATTGAAAGGGAATTTGGGGATATAGGGATTGAAGTTGGTGGTATCTGGGGAGGACAACCTTTAAATGGACGGGAATTCCAGATTGCTGAAGATAATCCAAATTATGATGTGGATAATCCTGATGCTGATCCAAAATACATCATTTATACAGATGAGGTTAACGAAAAGGATAATTGGGGCGCCAAGGCAAAGATCACCTATTCAGGAGGTCGTTTTAACTGGTATGCCCAGGGTGCTGTACAAGGATTGGTTGCAGGTGGCGGTGCCGATCAAACAAAAACGTTCACAGGCTGGAAATTGAAAGACTCTGGTAGCGGAAACCAAACCAACTTTCTTTCTGGTTTTACATATACCATTGGAAATGTCCAAATAGCACCTAACTTCTTATGGCAAAAACCTATTGTTGGACCCATGCCAAACGATGTTCAAGGCCCGGGAAGACTTAGGAATATATTGGATGATCCATTCTCAGTAAGATGGAACAGGGAAACCGTGGCAGGAGAGATCCTGCTTACCTGGGATCCTACACCCGGTACCTGGATGTATGAGTGGGATAATGACCGTGCCGAGGATGCCAAACTAGCGGTAAGTGCAGGATTTGTATTCCGTCATCATCCTACCGCCATGGATGCAGCTATTGGATTTTTAGGAAATCGTACGTTATTCGCCTTTCCCAATTCAGTGCCTGCCCAGGATCTCTGGGAAACCCACGCACGGATTGTTTCCAAAATCAACCCTGATCTGGGGATGATCGCAAATTTATATTTTGGAAATACGCAGGCCAACGGTAGTGACGAAAGACTTATAGAGCGAGTAGGAGGAGATATCCGACTGCTGTATAAAAATATTAAGATACAACACGCATTTAAGATTAACGACTGGGGTCCTTTTGATTATCATCGTGATTTTAACCTTACGTTCCCCGTTCAGTTGATGCTGGATATATCCACCACACTTGGGAAACCGGATTGGTTTATATTGCCTAGTACGCAAGTAGGCATACGCGGAACCTGGAGATCACTTAATGAGTTTTCCAATAGATATTCCCCCAATGATGCCGCTGAGTTTGCCACAGAACCGACCATAAGTCCGGTAGGATTTGGTTTTGGAAATGAATGGGAAATAAGAACGTACATACATATCAATATCGGTAAATAAAAAAAATAGAAACATGAAAAATAGAAAGTTTATTTATCTGCGTAGCACGCTTCTCTTGAGCTTTGTTCTCATCCTTTTTTCCGGATGTGACGATGATACTTGGCCTTTATCAAGAGAGGTTTCTGATGAGATTGATTTTGCCAAATTTGGTAATAACCCGGAGGTATTTATAGACGGATTTAGTGGAGGATTGGAATACCTTCCTTTTGAAGGTTCTAAACTTGATGCCTTTTCAGTGGATACAGAAGTAAAATATGCAGGAACGGCATCTATGAGATTCGACATACCTAATTTTGGGGATCCCGATGCAGAATTAGGTTTTGCAGGGGCTATCTTCCCAGATTATGGAGGACGTGACCTTTCGGGTTACGATGCCCTTACCTTTTGGGCAAAAGCAACCAAAGCAGCAACCATTAACCAGATCGGCTTTGGGAGCGATTTTGGGGATAACGTATATCGTGATATTAAAGACCAATACCTCGTAACAAAACAAAACTTACGGATAAGCACTGGCTGGACCAAGTATATTATTCCCATTCCAGACCCCAGCAAACTTGTTAATGAAAGCGGCATGTTCTGGTATGCAGAAGGTCCTGAGAACGGCGATGGATATACCTTCTGGATTGATGAACTGAAATTTGAAAAGCTGGGTACGGTAGCCCAGCCACGACCGGCCATATTTGAAGGTGAAGATTTGGAAGCACAAGCTTTTATTGGTATTCAAGGTAAGATTCCAGACGAGGGACTCACTCAAACATTAAACCTTCCATCTGGAAATAATGAAACGGTTTTAGCAGCACCTTCTTATTTTACATTTAGTTCTTCAAATGTAGAGGTAGTTAGGGTGAATCAACTTGGGTTTCTTTCTCCTGTTGGAGTCGGTACTGCCGAAATTACGGCAACCCTTGGAGGTGTAAAAGCCAAAGGATCTGCATTATTAGAAGTAAGCGGTGGTTTCGAGTTTGCACCGGTACCACCAGCGAGAGATCCGGCTACGGTTATTTCTATTTTTAGTGATGCTTATGCCAATGTTCTCGTGGATAATTATAACGGATTTTTTGGTGGGCAAACTACTATTGGTGGAGCTATTGAGATAATTGAAGATGTAGAAAATATCATTGTATATGAAAATCTCAATTTTGTGGCAACATCATTTACTAACCCAACGGTTGATGCCTCCGGAATGACATTTTTACATGTGGATATCCGAACTGAGGAAACCATAGACCCGGGAGATTCAATTATATTGGAATTAATTGATTTTGGACCGGATTCAGTTTTTGGCGGCGGTGATGATACCGGCGGAGGAATTACATTTACCAGTGGAGACTTGGAAAGCGGTGCCTGGATCAGTTTAGACATCCCCTTGGTAAACTTTACAAATAATACTGGCGGAGGCTTAAGTGGATTTGCGAATGGTGCTAAAACCAACGTGGCTCAGGTAGTCTTTGCTTCCGGAACTATATCAAGTATAGTGGTAGATAATATTTACTTCTACACGGAGTAAAAACAGGTATTATAGAATTTGAAAAGTATGAATCAGAAAAATAAATTACAAATGAAAAAGCAACTAATACCACCAAGGTACATGGATACTAATAAGACAACTTTTTTAATTGCCAAGTGTCTTTTGCTAACTGCTGTGTTCCTGGTTAATTTTAGCTGTGCTGTGGATGATACCCAAACCGTGGTGAACTTTACAGAACTCACCTTTCAGGATGAATTTGATGTCGATGGTCCACCGGATCCCTCCAAATGGACTTTCGATATAGGAAGAGGCCCCGGTAATGATGGCTGGGGAAACCAGGAACTTCAATATTACACTGATCGTGAAGAAAACGTTACCATAAATAACGGCTATCTTATTATCACGGCAAGAAGTGAGAGTTTTCAAGGTGCATCCTATACCTCTGCACGCTTGCTGACCAAAGGTGTTTTCGAGCAGCAATACGGACGTTTTGAAGCTAGAATGCGATTGCCTTATGGGAAAGGAATGTGGCCGGCTTTCTGGATGTTGGGAGCAGATATTGACACCAATCCCTGGCCGGGTTGTGGTGAGATTGACATTATGGAAAACAAGGGAAGGACCCCGACAATTGTTAGTGGTGCATTACACGGACCAGGTTACTGGGGAGGAAATCCAGAAGGTTCTAACCCTGCATCCAAAGAGTACGAATTGACAAATGATCGTTTTGATACGGGGTTCCACATCTTTGGCATAGAATGGGGGCCGCAATACATCAATCTTTATGTAGACGATGTGTTGTATAAACAATTTAACCCTGAAGATGAAGCTGTTACTGGCCCTTGGGCTTTTGATCAGGGCCCCTTTTTCATGCTGTTGAATTTGGCGGTTGGGGGCAATTTTGACGGCCCGCCCAATGCAGAAACAGTATTTCCTCAGACCATGCTGGTAGACTATGTGAGGGTATATGAATACAATGAATATAACGTTCAAAACTAACTAATAAAAAAACTATGAAACAATTACTCAAAAAAGCTAAGTACCTTTTTGTTTTTGTCTTGGCCATATCCTATCTGGGATGTGAAGACGTTGAAAATTTATTTCCGGACGTCACTTCTGCATTTACGTATACCGTGAGTGACGAAACCGGAACAGTTACTTTTATAAATATTTCTGAAGACGCACAGACATACGTTTGGACTTTTGGAGACGGAAGTTCTTCCACAGAAATTAACCCTGTAAAATCTTATTCGGAATCGGGTACTTATACGGTAACACTTAAGGCTTCGAATGATGCGGGAGCATCAGATGTGTCAGAAGATAGTGTAACCGTTACAATTCCTGATGAACCATCTGGTGGCGATCCGGAAGTGGCAACTAGTCTCCCTATCGATTTTGAATCCAATGAAACTCTTTCTGGAGTATTTGAAGAAGGTGACGGGGTTACAGGAATGCCAATTGCGAATCCTGATCAGTCTGGTATCAATACCTCTGATACAGTCTATGAGTTTAATAAAGCTAACGGTGCGGCATGGTATTCAGGATTATTCCAGATATTCCCAAGTGATATAGATCTAAGCACAACGCAGGCATTTACGTTCAAGATCTGGTCGCCAAAAGCAGGAATAAATGTTCGTTTACAACTAGAAAAAGAAGGAGGCGGACCAGTTACCTATCAAATAGATCAAACGATAGCAACTGCTGATGAATGGGTGAGCGTAACGTACGATTTCACGGGCATTGTAGATCCTGCAGATGGGTATGATAAGATTGTGATATTCCCCGACTATGATGCCACCAATGAGACTCCGGGAGATGGTTCTATTTACTATATAGATGATATAGAACAAGGTGGTGCAACAGGTGGTGGATGTACAGATACGGCACTTGAATTACCAATCGATTTTGATTGCACAACAATTACCTATGACTTTGTTACTTTCAACGGTGCGTCATACAGCGTAGTGGATAATCCGGATCTTTCTGGTGTGAATGATGTAGCCTCTAAGGTTGGAGAGATCGTAAACATTGGTGGTGCCTTTGAAGGGGGTGCCTTTACCTTAGATACTCCGGTAGATTTTACCACGGACAAGGCCATTACTATGAAGTTCTATTCTACCGTAGCAGTGCCTGTCTTATTGAAATTTGAAGGAGCTGGTGCACCTATCGAAACTACAGCAACACACGGTGGTACAGGTTGGGAACAACTTACCTTTGAGTTTACTTCCTCAGATCAGTTTACAACACTCGTATTGTTTGTAGATGGTCCTGGCACTACAGCAGGTACATTCTATATGGATGATATAGAACAAGTTCCTGCAGGCGGTGGTGGTTGTACAGATACAGCACTTGAATTACCAATCGATTTTGATTGCTCAACAATTACCTACGACTTTGTTACTTTCAACGGTGCTTCATACAGTGTGGTTGATAATCCGGATCTTTCAGGAGTAAATAGTGTTGCTTCTAAAGTTGGAGAAATTGTGAATATAGGAGGTGCCTTTGAAGGAGGCGCATTTACATTAGATACGCCTGTAGACTTTGCTACCGATAAGGATATTACAATGAAGTTTTATTCAACAGTAGCGGTACCTGTATTGTTAAAGTTTGAAGGTGCTGGTGCTCCGGTTGAAACAACTGCAAATCACAGTGGAACAGGTTGGGAGCAACTTACCTTTAGTTTTACAACTTCAGAGCAATTTGGAACCCTGGTACTATTTGTAGATGGTCCTGGTACAACCGCTGGTACTTTTTACATGGATGACATAGAACAAGTTGCCGGAACAGGTGGTGGAACACCAGCTACTTTCCCGTTAGATTTTGAAGATGGAGCCCTTTTCTTTAATGCTTTTGAAGGGGCCACAGTAGCGGTGATTGATAATCCACAGCCTACGGGGAATTCCTCTACTAAAGTGCTCGAATTAGGGAAACCCTCGGGAGCTCCATTTTTCGCTGGAATCAATTCAGATCCGGCCCTCAATGGCCCAACCATAGATTTGGCAAATGGACTGGCATTTAATGTGAAAATTTGGTCGCCAAAGGCAGGGATCAATGTGCGTATGCGTTTAGAACAAGAGCCAGGGGTTACAAATCCTCCTGCATATGAGATTTTCCAAACGGTGGCTAATGCGAATGAGTGGGTTACTGTGACATTCGATTTTTCGACTACCGCCGCTACATCCAGTGATGTATACACCAGGATTGTACTAAACACAGATTGGGATACAGATCCTGCAGGTGGAGAGACCTATTATATTGATGATATAGAACAGGTAACACCTACCCCTCCTGCATCTCTTGAATTACCCATTACCTTTGACGATCCCGCAGTGACTTATAATTTTGCAACATTCAACGGTGCTTCATACAGTGTGGTGGATAATCCGGATCTTTCAGGAGTAAATAGTGTTGCTTCTAAAGTTGGAGAAATTGTGAATATAGGAGGTGCCTTTGAAGGAGGCGCATTTACACTAGATAACCCTGTAAACTTTGCTACCGATAAGGATATTACAATGAAGTTTTATTCAACAGTAGCGGTACCTGTATTGTTAAAGTTTGAAGGTGCTGGTGCTCCGGTTGAAACAACCGCAAATCACAGTGGAACAGGTTGGGAGCAACTTACCTTTAGTTTTACAACTTCAGAGCAATTTGGAACCCTGGTACTATTTGTAGATGGTCCCGGTACAACCGCTGGTACTTTTTACATGGATGACATAGAACAAGTTGCCGGAACAGGTGGTGGAACACCAGCTACTTTCCCGCTAGATTTTGAAGATGGAGTTTTATTTTTCAATGCATTCGAAGGTGCCACAGTGGCGGTGATCGATAATCCGCAAACAACGGGCAACACTTCTTCCAAAGTACTTGAAATGGTAAAGCCTAATGGTGTTCCATTCTTTGCAGGCATCAATTCTGATCAGGCTATTAACGGCCCTACTATAGATCTAGCAAACGGGCTGGTTTTTACTGTTAAAGTTTGGTCTCCCAAAGCTGGAATTAATGTTCGCATGCGATTAGAACAGGAACCTGGAGTTACGGATCCTCCTGCATATGAGATCTTCCAGACATTGGCTAATGCTAATGAATGGGTGACATTAACGTTCGATTTTTCAACAACACCGGCATTGACAAGCTATTCATATACCAGGCTTGTTTTGAATACTGATTGGGATACGGATCCAGCCGGTGGGGAAACATATTATATTGATGATATAACTCAAGGTAATTAGTATATACCAATTGTGACTTAAAAAAGGTTGGCACTATAGCAATATTTTGCTAACCTTTTTTGCCATAAGAAGGCATATGTTGGCCAACTATTCTTAACTATTTGAGAGTTGATGGTTGGAAATGTTTGCACAATACCAATAAATTAGTACAGTTGACCGCAGTTTGAGGAATTCACTTAAGATGAATTTCGGTTTAAATATATAACCGTAATTCTGCTCGGAGGCTGTTGCTTCTTTTCATCTTGTAAAAAGCAAAAGATAAACCTGGTGGATAATAAAGACATCAACATTGAAGATAGAATTGATTCGCTCCTGGCGATGATGACCCTTGATGAAAAAATAGGGCAAATGACCCAGGTGCGTCATTTTGAGGAAATACCAGAAGATGCTATTTCTAGCGGGGCTATTGGGTCTATTATTCATACTGAAGGGCCTTTGCCCGGGAGCGATGCCGCATCATGGCAAGCAACCTTTACAAGTTTACAAAAAAAGGCACTGTCTAGCAGATTGGGTATTCCCTTACTTTTTGGTGTGGATGCCGTTCACGGTCAGAATACGTACAATGGAGCTACTATTTTCCCGCACAATATAGGCTTAGGGGCTACGAGAAACACGCAGCTTGTAGAAAAAGCAGCTGAAATTACGGCCGTGGAATCTAAGGCAACAGGATTTAACTGGGTGTTTTCGCCTTGTGTTGCAATACCTTACAATGAAAAATGGGGTAGGGTGTATGAAGCGTTTTCAGAAAGTACAGCGTTAACGGAAGAAATGAGCAGAGCATCTGTAAAGGGTCATCAGGGAAGACGTTTAGACCAAAATTCTATCATGGCAACCGCCAAACATTTTATTGGGGATGGAGCCACTGACAATGGAGTGGAAGGAGGAGACTGTTCACTGAGTCCACAAGAAGTTAAAGAACGTCTCTTGCCACCATATCAGGCAGCAGTGGATGAAGGTGTAGGTGCCGTTATGGCCTCTTTTAACAGCATGGCCAGATTGCCAATGCATGCCAACAAATATTGGATAACAGATGTCCTGAAGGAATCAATGGGATTTAATGGTATTGTGGTATCTGACTGGAAAGGCTATTCACGTTTTGGAGAGAATGAGATCATCAACGCAGGCATAGACATGGTGATGGCCGTAGATGGTGATTTTGAGATGTACCGAGAAGGATTAAAAGCCGGGGTAGAAAATGGCCAGGTATCTCTGGCACGCATAGATAATGCCGTACGCCGAATCTTACGGCAGAAATTAAGGTTAGGACTTTTTGAAAATCCATTTCCGGATGCAGGTCTAATAGCCAAGATAGGCATTCAGAAACATAGGAATGTCGCAAGACAGGCCGTGAGGGAATCAATGGTATTACTAAAGAATCAAGACAAAATACTGCCTTTAGATAAGAATTTAGGGAAGATCGTGGTAGTTGGCGAACACGCGGATAATGCCGGTTTGCAATCCGGAGGCTGGTCTATTCACTGGCAAGGCTCCACAGAAAATTATACGGGTTCTACCACCATTCTTGAGGGGATAAAAAGATTGGCAAAAGGGGAAGTGATCTATGATATAGATGCTACAGGTGATCACGAGGATGCAGATGTAGCCATTATAGTTATTGGGGAAACTCCTTATGCCGAATTATTTGGAGATATTGGAGGTGAAATAGACGCCTATCAATTGACCCTCAGTGAAGAGCATCAAAGGTATATTTCTACCTATGTTGAAAAAGGGATTAAGGTAGTGGTTCTGTTAATTTCCGGGAGGCCACTGGTTACCACAGATCAAATAGACAGATCAGATGCGTTTGTCGCGGCCTGGTTGCCGGGATCTGAAGGGCACGGAATAGCAGAAGTATTATTTGGCGCATATCATTTTAAAGGAAAATTACCACATTCATGGCCGAAATCGGTTGAGGATTATCAGGGAAAATACGGTCCAAATTTTTGGGACAGCAGCTATGCTCCTTTATTTCCTTTTGGATATGGGTTGGAATATTGAAAATGTTTCAATTGCGAAGAATATATTTCAACAGAAAGTAAGTTGTAGGACATCTAAAAATAAAAGAGAATGCAATGAGGACTTTAGTAAAAGCGATGTTTGCGGGAATGGTATTACTATTAACGCTTTCATGCAATGACAATAAAACTGATCAAGATCAATCTCAAACAAAAAAAGAAGTGACAGCAAAGGATATTTTAGGAAACCCTGATTACATGGCCATTTCATATGGTGGCTACCGACTGAAATCGCGAGATCTTACACTTCAGCCAACAATCAGTGAGATCAAAGAAGATATGTTGATCCTATCGGCTATGGGGATACGGATTTTGCGAACCTATAATGTGCATTTACCACAGGCATTTAATATTTTGGTTGCGATAAGGGAACTGAAAGAGGAAGATCCTGATTTTGAAATGTATGTTATGCTTGGGGCCTGGATAGACTGTAAGAATGCATGGACAGGACAAGAACCCGATCATAATGTTGAGAGCGTACAGAATGAGGCGGAAATAGCACGGGCCGCGGCGCTGGCCAATCAGTATCCGGATATTGTTAAGGTGATCGCCGTTGGGAATGAGGCCATGGTAAGGTGGGCCACCAGTTACTATGTGCAACCATCGGTTATTTTGAAATGGGTAGATCATCTTCAGGAATTAAAGAATGGAGGGAAGTTGCCAAAAGACCTTTGGATAACCAGTTCAGACGATTTTGCTTCCTGGGGTGGTGGAGAGGACAGCTACCATACAGAGGACCTGGAAAAATTAATCAAGGCTGTAGATTATGTTTCCATGCATACCTATCCCTACCATAACTCTCATTACAACCCTGAGTTCTGGAAAGTTCCGGAAGATGAGGAGCAACTTTCAGAAATTGAAAAGGTAGAGGCCGCTATGTTACGTGCCAGAGACTTTGCGAAATCACAATACAAGGCTGTTTCTGAGTATGTGGCGAGCCTTGGAGTGGAGAAACCTATCCATATAGGTGAAACCGGATGGGCTACCATTTCTGATGGCCATTATGGTCCAAAAGGGTCTAAAGCAACTGATGAATACAAAGAAGGAAGGTACCATGACCTTATGCGTGCCTGGACCAATGCGGAAGGTATCTCATGTTTTTATTTTGAAGCATTTGATGAACAATGGAAAGATGCACATAATGCAAAAGGTTCTGAGAATCATTTTGGTCTTTTTACAATAGACGGTAAGGCCAAATATGCCTTGTGGGAAATGGTAGATAAGGGAACTTTTAAGGGGCTAACAAGAAACGGTAACCCTATTGTAAAAACCTATGATGGGGACAAAGAAGCTTTAATGATGGATGTTCTGGTGCCACCATCCATTAATGAATAGGCAATTAGTATATTGCAAGGATAAAAACACAAAACTCGTACTATTTGAAATTTCAAATAATGAGAAAGTTTAATACATATAATTTCATCTTAGCATTGGCATTGATACTTAGTGCTTGTACCGCAGAAAATACCTTGAAGGTTGAAGTCTTTGAAACTTCGGCAAATGGCAATAAATTACAGTCAATGGCAGAATTTGACAAGGAAGACGGTGCTTCAGCCCTTAGATTGTTGCCAGAAGAGAAATTTCAAACGATCACGGGATTCGGAGGTTCATTTACCGAAGCTTCGGCCTATTTAATCAACAAGCTTGGTCCGGAGAACCGCAAAAAGATCATTGATGCTTACTTTGGCGATGAGGGAGCCAGATATTCCCTTACACGCACCCACATGAACTCATGCGATTTTTCCTTGCGTAATTATTCCTATGCTGCTGTCGAAGATGACATGTTGTTGGAACACTTCTCCATAGAAGAAGACAAGGATGATCTTATCCCTTTTATAAAGGAGGCCATGAAAACCTCTACAGATGGATTTAAAATAATGGCCTCGCCATGGACAGCACCACCATGGATGAAAGACAATAAAGACTGGCGGGGGGGTACATTGCTGCCTGAGTACAATGACACCTGGGCGTTGTTCTTCTCTAAATATATTGACGCTTACAAATCCGAAGGAATAGACATTTGGGGTTTCACTGTAGAAAATGAACCCCTTGGAAATGACAACAACTGGGAAAGTATGCATTTTACTCCGGAGGGCATGACAGATTTTGTAAAAAACCATCTCGGACCCAAGTTGGAGAAAGATGGCCATGACGTGAAAATACTGGGCTATGATCAGAATCGTGAGCATCTCAATGAATGGGTAGACGTAATGTTCCGGGACGAGGGGTCATCAAAGTATTTTGATGGGACAGCCATTCACTGGTACGCGAGTACAGTCGATTATTTTCCGGAAGCACTTCAATATGCCCACGAAAAAGCGCCTGGGAAATACCTGATACAATCGGAAGCGTGCGTAGATGCAGAAATACCAAAATGGCAAGATGACGCCTGGTATTGGTCCAAAGAAGCTACTGATTGGGGATGGGATTGGGCCCCGGAAAAAGACAAGCATTTACATCCTAAATATGCGCCTGTAAACCGTTATGCACGCGATATAATTGGCTGTATGAACAATTGGGTTGATGGTTGGATAGACTGGAATATGGTGCTAGACACCCAGGGGGGACCTAATTGGTTCGAGAACTGGTGTGTAGCACCGGTAATTGTAGATCCGGAAAAGGACGAGGTTTATTTCACTCCCATCTATTACACCCTTACTCATTTTAGTAAATACATTAGACCCGGTGCCGTGCGCATTGGTTTTGAAAACTCTGATGACGATCTGATGGTCACCGCAGCCAAGAATCCTGATGGATCCATAGCCGTAGTTGTTTTTAATCAGGGTGCTGACGCAAAAAACTTTAATTTGTCATTAGGAGAGAGTACTGTCGCTATTCAAATAAGTGAACAAGCCATTCAAACAATACTCATCCCTGGTACATAATCTAACATTGGAGACAACAACTAACTAAAACTAAATACTATGCCGAACATTAAAACTGCCGCTACAGATAAGGTCCCTGTTGGCCAAAAAGCGGCCTTTGGAGCAGGTCATTTTATTCTAAATATTTTGCCTGGAACATTGGGTGTTTTTATTCAGTTCTTCTTGCTTACAGCCTGGGGAGTTGATCCTTTATGGGCCGGTCTTTTGGGGGGTTTACCAAGGATATTCGATGCTATAACAGACCCTATTATGGGTTTTATATCTGACAATACAACATCTAAATGGGGGCGAAGAAGACCCTATATTTTTCTTGGCGCCATCATAAGTGGGATACTCTTCTTTTTAATGTGGCAAATAGATGACAATGCATCAGAATCATACATCATTTGGCATGTTATGATCCTTCAAATCTTATTCCTTGTTGGAAATACCATGTTTGCAACACCGTTGGTTGGTCTTGGTTATGAAATGACATCAGATTACAATGAAAGAACCAGATTGATGAGTTTTGCCAATAGTATGGGGCAAATTGCCTGGATGATCGTGCCTTGGTTGTATGTCATTATACCAGATTCAGATACCTTTAATACTCAGACAGAAGGAGTCCGAACAATGGCCCTTATTGTAGGGGTCATGACCGTTGTCTTTGGAATTCTACCGGCATTATTTTGTAAGGGCATTGATTCTTCACATATGGAGAACCGTAAAAAAATCAATTTCAAAACCCTTGCGTCCAATATGAAAGAACTGTTTGTTGGGATCGTTCAGGTTTCAAAGAACAAACCCTTTATGAAGTTGTGTGGAGCCACATTTTTAGTTTTTAACGGGTTTCAGTTGGTTGCTGCATTTGGTGTTTTTATTATAGTGTTTTATATCTATAATGGCAGTTATGAATTGGCGGGTACCTGGCCGGCTTGGTTCAATACAATTAATGCAATGATCACCGCATTTTTGGTAATACCCATTATTTCAAAAATGTCTGATAAATGGGGAAAGAAAAATGCATTTATAATTTCCACGGCCTTATCTGTCGTTGGCTACCTTCTAAAGTGGTGGGGATTTGACAAGGAGCTTAACGCCAAATTTAACGAAACTGGTTTCGGAGAAGGACTGAATTCTGCCGTAGGCGGACTATTTGAATGGTTAAACCCCATTTTAGACAATATAGGTATGTCCTGGTTTTCAATAGATCCCGGATATGATGTGCCATGGTTAATATTTGTGCCAATTCCCTTATTTGCCTTTGGAATGGGCGGATTGTTTACCTTAATGATGTCCATGACAGCGGATGTTTGTGATTTAGATGAGTTAGAAAATGGTATGCCACGTAAAGAGGGAACTTTTGGTGCTATTTACTGGTGGATGGTAAAATTAGGTCAGGCGATTGCTCTTGTATTGGGTGGACTAATTTTAAAAATCGTAGGATTTGATCCAAATATTACCGAACAAAGTGTGGAGACCATGAACAGACTTAGAATTGCCGATATCATAATACCATCATTAACGGCATCGCTCGCCATATGGGTCATGTGGAAGTACAGTCTTTCTGAAGAGAGGGCCAGGGAAATAAAAGAACAATTAGAAGAACGCAGAGGAAAACTTTAAGTCCTGTAGCAACAAAAATAATATCAATAATTATATCTTATAAATATGTCTTCGAGTAGAAAAGAAAAATATTTAGCGTTAGCATCGCTCGATTATGCAGGAATGTCAACCAAAGAGCTTAAAAAACTGTGTAAGAAAGTATTAGAAGGGGGCATGCATGGATTGTGCTTTAGCCCTTACATGGAGGGTCAGAAACCTGGGGATCAGATCTCAGAAGAACAGATCCGAAGGAGAATGGAGATCATTAAACCATATACCCAATGGATACGATCTTTTTCCTGTACTGAAGGGAATGAAGCAATTCCGCGCATTGCCAAAGAAATGGGAATCAAAACCATGGTGGGTGCTTGGTTGGGAGATGACCCAAAAATCAATAAACAAGAAGTGGAAAACCTTATTGTTTTGGCTAATGAAGGATATGTGGATATTGCCGCCGTTGGAAATGAAGTGATGCTGCGAGGGGATTTAACGGAGGATGAATTATTGAGTACAATTCATCGAGTAAAGGAATCAATACCAGATATTCCAGTGGCCTATGTTGATGCGTATTATGAATTCGCAGAACGCCCCAGGATCACTGAAGCTTGTGATATAATTTTAGCCAATTGTTATCCTTTCTGGGAAGGGTGTGATATGGATTATTCATTGCTGTACATGAAGGATATGTACCAACGTGCCCTTAGAGCAGCAAATGGTAAAAAAGTGATCATCTCTGAAACAGGCTGGCCCGAAAAAGGGACAAGTCTTGAAGGGGCATGTCCCTCCTATGAAAACGCTCTGAAATACTTTATGAATACTCAAAAATGGGCGGAAGAAGACAATATTGAGGTATTTTACTTTTCGTCATTCGATGAATCCTGGAAAGTAGGTGCCGAAGGTGACGTAGGAGCTTATTGGGGTCTATGGGATAAAGATGAACAACTAAAATTTTAAGGAAGGAAGCAGGTATGGCCAATTTCTTTATGTAATTTTTGAGGTTGCGCGTAATCTCGCTTGTAACATGTCAATAGTTTTATGTTGCGGGTAAAAGCATTAATAATAGTCATTCGTTTTAGCGAAGAAAAAGGTTAGTTGTTTCCGGCTGGCCTTTTTTTTTACTTACTTTTAGGGACGCATTTTTTGGAGCTGTCTGCTCGTATTTATTATTGACCAACCAACCTAAGAACAATAGTATGGAATCACCGGCAATACAAGTAAAAATGAATAAGTCGTACACCATTTTAATCAGCCTTATAGTAGCGCTGGGAGGTTTTTTATTGGGGTTCGATAGTGCTGTTATATCCGGGGCTGTAAAGGGTATTACCATCTATTTCGAAATGACGGAATGGATGTTGGGCTTTTCTGTGGGATGCGTGGTCTTTGGAGCCATGGCCGGTAATCTTATGGCAGGTCCTATAGCAGATCGTTTTGGAAGGAAGAACACCCTTATCGTAGTAGCAGCTTTATTTACCATTTCCGCAACCTGGTCTGCTCTGGCAACAGGCTATACCGAATTCATCATAGCCAGGATCATAGGCGGTGTGGGCATTGGTGGGGCTATCCTTATTGCACCGATCTACATTGCGGAAATAGCACCACCCAAGCTGAGAGGCAGCCTGGTGTCTTTTAATCAGTTGAATATTGTGATAGGTATTTCTGTGGCCTATTTTTCAAATTATTTTCTGATCAATCTTGGGGATGAAAGTTGGAGATGGATGTTGGGAGTAGAAGCCATTCCTGCGGCTATTTATTTTTTATCCCTTTGGACAGTGCCAAAGAGTCCACGTTGGGTAATTCAAAAATTGAACAATGTAGAATTAGCTCGTAAGACACTGATGAAGATAGGAGGAGAAGAATACGCAGCACTCACCATACAGGAAATTCAGCGTGGGATAGATAAAAAAGAAGAAAAAGGGAAGCTCTCGGATATATTCAAAAGCAAATATGCCACCATTATGGTAATTGCCCTGGGTATTGCATTCTTTCAACAAATTACAGGGATCAACGCAGTATTCTATTATGCACCCACCATCTTTGAACAAGCAGGGGGTAGCACAGATTCGTCCTTTCTTCAGGCAATTGTGGTCGGACTTACCAATCTGGTATTTACACTGGTTGCTATTTGGTTAATAGACAGGCTCGGTAGAAAACCATTATTATTAATTGGAACGGTATGTATGACCATAGCCTTGCTGATGGCCACATACGCTTTTAATAGTGCCACCTATGAATTTAATGACACTACCTTAGAGAAAGTGTCAGATCAGAAAGTTAAATTGGCCCTTGCCGAATTGAATGGCACCTCATACGATGGCCAGGCCGTGCTTTTTACGGCCGTTGAGGAACGACTAAGTGAAGAACAATTTCTTGTTTTTAAGCGAAATGAGATCACCAATTTTATACAGATCAATGCCACACTGGTTTTAATAGCCATTTTATTGTATGTGGCTTCTTTTGCCATTTCATTGGGGCCGGTGATGTGGACCCTGATCTCGGAGATCTTCCCAAGTAAGATAAAGGGAATTGCAGTATCAGTGGTTGGATTTTTTAACTCCCTGGTAAGTTTTTCCGTAACACAGGTCTTTCCCTGGGAACTTTCTAATCTTGGACCAACTGTAACATTTGCACTATATGCCATGTTATCATTTTTTGCCGTCCTCTTTGTATACAAGTTTGTGATTGAAACGAAGGGAAGAACATTAGAGGAAGTAGAAGAATTATTGATAAGAGAATAAATGATTGAGTCCCCGGATATCCTAATCTTATAGACATAGCATAGCAGATAAAAAATGGTTACTAAAACGAAAGCAACGGATACAAAATTAAGCACTATGAAGCCTGCCAAGGTGGAAATAGAAGAAACCGAGGGGGCGTTTCAGTTACTGGTAAACAAAGAACCCTTCTTTATCCGTGGTGCTGGATTAGAATTTGGGGATATAAAGGCCCTTGCAAATCATAAGGGAAACTCATTTCGAACCTGGCGAATAGAGAATGGTATCAGGAGTGCTTTAGAAATATTGGATGAAGCCCATCATTATGGCCTAATGGTCTGTATGGGTATTGAAGTGGGTAGGGAACGTCATGGATTCGATTATGACGATGCCAAACAGGTTCAAGCTCAATTGGAAGCCATCAGAAATGAAGTAGTGCAACTGAAGGATCATCCGGCACTGTTGATGTGGGGTATTGGAAACGAACTTAATCTCAGGTATACAAATCCAAAGGTTTGGGATGCTGTAAACGAGATCTCTGAAATGATCCATGAAGTGGATCCCAATCATTTAACCACTACCAGTTTATCTGGTATTTTCAAAAAAGAAGTACGCAGCATAAAAGAACGTTGCCCGGACCTGGATGTTCTTTCCTTTCAATTGTACGGTAGTTTGCCAATTTTACCAAAAATGATACGAAAATTTGGATGGGAAGGACCATACATCGTTTCAGAATGGGGCGCTACCGGTCATTGGGAAGTACCTAAAACATCCTGGGGAGCGCCCATAGAAGAGAATAGCACGGTGAAGGCAGCAAATTATTTAAAGCGGTACAAAGCCGGAATTGAGTCAGATCCGGCCCAGTGTATAGGATCATATGTTTTTTTATGGGGTAATAAACAGGAACGAACGCCTACTTGGTATGGAGTCTTTCTTGAAAGTGGCCAGGAAACAGAAGCGGTAGATGTAATGCACTACATTTGGAACGAAACCTGGCCCGATAGCAGGGCGCCCACAGTAGATTCGTTTATACTCAATGGCAAGACAGCCTATGATGATGTAACACTACAAGCAAATAAAGAATACCATGCTATTGCTGAAATCAGTAGCCCCCGTGATAAATCATTGATCTTTAAATGGGAAGTCTTGCCAGAAAGCACAGATCTGAAGGATGGGGGAGACTATGAAGAAAAACCGATGGCAGTACAAGGTGTATTAAAAAAACAAAACGGGAATTCCATCTTGTTGAATGCTCCCGAAGCCGGGGAATATCGTTTGTTTATGTATGCCATAGATAGCGATAATAAAGCGGCTACAGCCAATATTCCATTTATGGTAAAATAGAATGCTGGTAGACAATAAACAGAATATCTTTTAGAAGAAAGAACTATAATAATATAATGTAATTACCATGGGGAAAGGAATTAGAATAGGAAAAAGTACCATTCATACAGAGTCGGTGAAAGTTACCGGTAGCCAGGTGGTCATAGATAATGAGCCTTTTTACAAGATAACCAATAGCGACGCTATGCGGCCGTTTTTTATGAGCATTGTGAGCGATTCTAATCATTGGATGTTCATTTCCAGCAATGGCGGGCTAAGTGCCGGCAGGAAGAATAGTGAGTATGCGTTGTTCCCATACTACACAGATGATAAGATCACAGAGTCTGCCGAGATCACCGGGAGTAAAACAATCTTGCGGGTAGAGAGCGGTTCAGACACCTTTCTATGGGAACCATTTTCGGATCAATACAAGGGACTTTATGGCATTAGCCGAAATCTCTACAAAAATATGTACGGGAATAAGATCATATTTGAGGAGATCAATGAGGACCTCGGGCTTACCTTTACCTATCAATGGAATTCCAGCAATAAGTTTGGCTTTGTAAAGCGAACCAGGATCACAAGCCAATCAGATAAGGACATGAAGGTAGAAATACTCGATGGTATTCAAAATATACTTCCCTATGGTGTTAATCCTGAGCTTCAAAATTCCCGGAGCAATTTGGTGGATGCTTATAAGAAAAATGAATTATTACCGTCATCTGGTCTTGGCATTTATGCTTTAAGTGCCATTATTGTAGACAAAGCTGAGCCTAGTGAGGCACTTAAAGCAAATGTAGCCTGGTCTCTTGGGTTTAAAAAAGCGATCTATCTGGTGTCTTCGCTTCAATTAGAAGATTTTAAGAAGGGGAAGTCCCTAACCCAGGAAACTGATATAAGGGCAGAAAAAGGGGCTTATTTTGTGAATGCGTCCCCTACCATTAAGGCTAAGGATTCCATAGAATGGATGATCGTTGCCAATGTGAACCAGAGTGCTTCCGGAATTGCTGATCTCAAGAGTAAATTAAGATCGCCTTCGAGTCTTGAAAAGGAGGTATATGCCGATGTGGAAATGGGCACCAACGGATTGCGCAAGTTGGCAGGGGCCGCTGATGGCCTGCAAAGTACAAGAGATCATCTAAGAACCTCAAGGCATTATGCCAATGTGTTGTACAATATTATGCGTGGCGGCATTTTCGATCATGACTATAATATAGAAAGAGCGGACCTGAGTGCCTATCTGCAAAATGCCAACAAAAAGGTGTTTGAGTCATTTTCAAAACAACTAGAGCAATTACCTGAGGTCTTTGATGTACAGACGCTAAGGGCGCTTTCTATGAAAAGTAAGGATGCAGATTTTCAACGACTTTGCCTGGAATACCTGCCCTTGAAATTTAGTCGTAGACATGGGGATCCAAGTAGGCCCTGGAATAAATTCTCTATCAATACCCGAAGTGAGGTAGACGGTTCCAAGATCCTGGATTATGAAGGTAATTGGCGCGATATTTTTCAGAACTGGGAAGCCCTTGCACATTCATATCCGGAGTTCATAGATAGTATGATCCACAAGTTTCTAAATGCCTCTACTTTTGAGGGCTATAACCCTTACCGTGTCACTAAAAGCGGTTTTGACTGGGAAGTAATAGAACCCAATGACCCTTGGTCTTATATAGGGTATTGGGGAGATCATCAGATCATTTACCTATTGAAATTCCTGGAGTTTATTGAGGATTATTATCCTTCAAGACTCAATGAGTATTGGGATCAGGCACTATTTGTGTACGCAAATGTTCCCTATAAGATAAAAAGTTACTACGATACGCTGGCAGATCCTAAGGATACTATTGTTTTTGATCATGAGTTAGATCAGAAGATCAATGATATTAAGGAAAAAGTTGGGGCAGATGGAGCATTAATACAAGCGCAAAACGGCAAAGTTTACCACGTAAACTTGGTGGAAAAATTATTGGCAACCATCCTCGCCAAGTGTTCTAACTTCATACCTGAAGCAGGGATATGGCTCAATACACAGAGGCCGGAATGGAACGATGCAAATAATGCCCTGGTGGGTAACGGAGTATCAATGGTAACCTTGTATTACTTACGTAGGTTCCTGGCAAAATTTAGAGAGATCGTAGAAAAGAATGCCACAAACAAAGTGGAAGTGTCTGAGGAGTTGGTACAATTCTTCAAATCGGTGGTTCTAACCCTGGATACGCATAAAAATAGTCTGGAAGGGACCTTCTCTGATCATGAACGCCTGCAGATCATGGACGGACTTGGTATGGCAGGCAGCGATTACCGGGAGCAGATCTATAATTCAGGATATAGTGGAAGAAAGGCTTCCATTTCTAAGAATGAATTACTGAATTTTATAGATTCAATGTTGCCATATCTGGAACATTCTATAGACGCTAATCAACGCGAAGACAAGTTGTATCATTCATATAATCTCATCGAGATAGCTGCTAAAAAAGGAACTGCAGTAGATTATTTAAGTGTAATGCTAGAAGGGCAGGTTGCGGTGCTGAGTTCGGGATATTTACTTCCTGAGAATGTTCTTAGCCTGTTGGATAACCTTAAAGAAAGCGCGCTGTATCGCAAAGATCAGTACAGTTATATTCTATACCCTAACAAAGACTTGCCAAGGTTTATGGATAAGAATGTCATACCGGCGGCATCCATAAAAAATTCGGAACTGCTAACACAATTGGTAAAAGAAGGTAACAGGCAAGTTTTGGAACAGGATACGGAGGGGATATATCATTTCAGTGGAAATTTCAATAATGCAAAAGATCTGAAACGGGCGTTGAATAAATTGGAAACAAGCTCGTATTCAAAGTTGGTAAAGAAGGAAAAAGAGCTAGTGTTGGGGATCTTTGAAGAAGTATTCGATCATAAGTCGTTCACCGGAAGATCAGGAACCTTTTTTGGCTATGAGGGCTTAGGCTCTATTTACTGGCATATGGTCTCAAAATTGTTGTTGGCTGTCATGGAATGTTGTAAAAGTGCTATTCAACAAGGAGCGGACAAAGAAGTAATACAGGGTCTCATGACTCATTTTCACGAGATCAACGAGGGAATTGGAGTACATAAATCCCCTGAATTATATGGAGCATTCCCCACAGATCCCTATTCTCATACCCCTGCAACCAAAGGAGCACAGCAGCCGGGTATGACAGGACAGGTAAAAGAAGATATTCTCAGCCGTATTGCAGAATTGGGGATAGAGGTACAGGAAGGCAAACTCTCGTTTGGGGCAGGTTTGTTGCAGAAGGAAGAGATCCTTAAGGAAGATCAGGTTTTTAAATATTTAGACCTAAATAATGAGGAGCAGTCAATTTCTTTAGCAGCGGGATCGTTGGCGTTTACGTATTGTCAAACCCCTGTGATCTATACTTTTGGAAAGGAAAAGGCTATGGATATTTTGTTCCAGGACGGATCTGCACAGCATTATGATGAAGTAATTCTAGACACTGAGGCCAGCACCAAGATCTTTCGTAGAACAGGCGAGATTAAAATGATAAAAGTATCTCTTCCATTGGAAGAAGTTCCTATGTAAAACAGTTAATGGGGCAATTTGTCTCGTAACAAGCCATAAAGGAAGGTGCCAAGTATAGCCCCTCCTATTACAAGGAGCATGGAGAAAACCCCCGTTCCAACCAGGATGTACATAGGACCGGGACAGGCCCCGGCCAATGCCCAGCCAAACCCAAAAATGGTTCCTCCAATCAGAAGACGAAACATGCCTTTATCCTTGGGGGGTATGTTGATTGATTCCTTGTCTATGCTTTTCAAACCTGTTCTTTTGATCACCCATATAGCAATGATCCCCAGTATAACAGCAGATCCAATGATCCCATACATATGGAAAGATTGGAACTTGAACATTTCAAAGATCCTGTACCAGGATACGGCTTCTGATTTTACCAGAACGATCCCAAAAAATATACCGACAAATAAAAATTTCAACAACTTCATGCAGTAAATATTAAAGGAAACAGAACGTGGGTCATAAATAAACCGCCTATGAAAAAACCAATAACGGCGACGAAGGATGGCCACTGTAAATTACTTAGACCTGTAATGGCATGACCCGAGGTGCAGCCACCGGCATAACGGGTTCCAAAACCAACTATAAATCCTCCTCCAACAAGTATGAGCAAGCCCTTCAGACTCCAGACGTGATCCCAATCATAGAGTTCAGGTGGTAACAATGTAGCACCGGCATTCTTGAACCCAAGTGCCTTAAGGTCCGATACCGTCTTAGGATTCAGATCAATAACCGACCCATCGGATAAAAATGTCACTGCGATAAAACCACCTATGATGGCCCCTGCTACAACTGTGAGATTCCATCGCTGGGCTTTCCAATCTAACTTAAAAAAAGTAGCATATTTGCCTGCTCCCCCTAAACTGCACATAGTACGCAGGTTACTGGACATCCCGAATGTTTTGCCAAAATATATGAGTGTAATCATGACCAGGGTTATCAAAGGTCCTGAAACATACCACGGCCATGGTTGTAAGATAGCATCCATCAATTTTTTTTTGCAAAGATACACGAAAGTGTTTCCTGTATTGTGAAACTTTTTATAAAGCTATTCTACAGTTAAAAGAAGAACAAAGTGCTATATAGCACCGGTGTGTTTTATTGTTTTTCAAATACAATTCGCTGAAAATCAGGTAAGTTATTGCCTTCCGTACGTGTTAAGACAGTTCCATTAATGGAATACGTTCCTTCTGTTCCCTGGGAGAGAACTATTTGGTTATTGACCAGGTCCCAGGTACCGGATGTTGTTTTGTTATCACCACAGAAAATGACATATTGGTCATTCGTAATGGAGGTTACATCTAATTGGATCTCAAATAAACTAAAACTGAGATCTTCCCTCAAAATAAGGCTGGCGTTAAGGCAATTTAGCTCATCCAAAAGGTCCTCAGAAAACACCTCATCATTATTTAGATCTTGCGCTGGGCTCACTATATACTCAGTGAGATTGTACATGCCGCTAATTGTTTCCAGTTGTTCCTGTGAGAGCCCGGGTTCTTCGTCGGAAGAATTTGAACATGAGATCATCGCAAGTAGCGCGAGCCCCGAGAGTAACTTAGTTGCATAATGTAATTTCATAACAAAGAATTTCTGCTAAGATACTATTTATAGAATTTTTAGTACTTATGAAATAGCTGCTTTATTCAAAGGATTTGCCTGGCTCGCAAGGTAGTGCCCATTTAATCTATTATCTTAGAAGACTAAATAAATACATGATAGCGCAATGAAGAAGCAATATATAGATATGGACACCTTGAAATTTTTACTTTTTGATGTTCACAATCTTCAAGCTGTTCTCAAACTAGAGAGATACTCAGACTATGATCAGGAGTCTATAGATATGATGCTCAATGCCGTCAAAGATTTTGCGGATAAAGAGATGTTTCCCTATTTCAGGGAGATGGATGAACATCCTGCACATTATAAAGATGGGAGAATAGTGGTGCATCCACAAGTAAAGAAATACATGAAGGCCGGAGGTGACATGGGTTTTATCTCAGGACCATTCAGCATAGCTTCAGGTGGTATGCAAATGCCATCCATGGCGGTTAATGCCTCTGCCTTTATTCAGGAAGCCGCTAACAATCAATTACCGGGATACATAGGCTTAACCATTGGAGCTGCGGAACTCATCACCCATTTCGGCAATCAGGCATTGAATGATACATACGTTCCTAAAATGTTAAGCGGAGATTGGGGGGGTACTATGTGTTTAACAGAACCACAGGCAGGTAGTTCGCTTTCCGATATTGTTACTTCAGCAACGCCAAATGGAGATACCTATAAGATACATGGACAGAAAATATTTATTTCTGCAGGAGATTATGAAGGAGCGGAGAATATTGTTCACCTGGTATTGGCACGGATCAAGGGAGCACCTGCAGGCACTAAAGGCATATCACTTTTTGTGGTTCCTAAGAACAGACCCGCCGAAGCCGGAGAATTAAGATCTAACGATGTTACCACGGTTGCCGATTTTCAAAAGATGGGTCAAAAAGGGTATTGCACAACCCACTTATTCTTCGGGGATAAGGAAGATTGCACAGGATGGTTGGTAGGGGAACCCCATCAAGGATTGAAATATATGTTCCTCATGATGAATGGCGCAAGAATTGGTGTGGGACGAGGTGCGGCAGCCATAGCAACGGCGGCATATCATGCCTCATTAAATTATGCAAATGAAAGACCTCAGGGACGCAAACTTACCAGCACCGGTAAAAAAGATGTGGAACAGGAGCAGACACTTATCATTAATCATCCCGATGTTCGCAGAATGTTGATGCTGCAAAAAACCATTTCGGAAGCTTCCTTGAGCCTTATCTTATTAGCGGCAAAATATCAGGATCTTGCACTGTCACTATCAGATCCGAAAGAGCAGGAAAAATACAACCTGCTGTTAGAAATAATGACACCCATTGTAAAAACCTACCCCTCTGAAATGGGTAAAGTGGGTGTAGATCAAGGGGTACAGGTGCTTGGTGGATATGGCTTCTGTTCAGATTATATCTTACAGCAATATTTACGGGATATACGCATTTTTTCAATTTATGAAGGAACAACAGGTATTCAATCTCAGGATCTTTTAGGCCGGAAAATTACTATGGAAAAGGGCCGTGCCTTTACATTATTGGCTGAAGAGATATCGAATTCCATACAACAGGCGATGGCCCATGAATCTTTGGTTCCGTATGCCAAAATACTAGGTGAAAAAGTGGGGTTGGCCGAAAAGGTGGTTCACTCACTAATGGCTTTTGCAATGAAGGGAGATTATCAACGCTTCCTGTCCGATGCCACGATATTTATGGAATTTTTTGGAAGCATAACCATTGCCTGGTTGTGGTTAGATATGGCCAAAAGGGCAGAAGATGCCATGGTGAACGGGGATACGAATTATAGCACTGATTTCTATAAAGCTAAGATCCATGCGATGAAATTTTATTACAAGTATGAACTTTCAAAAACCACTTCATTGGCTGAAGTACTTACAAATAAAGAGGTATTGACCGTGCCTGACGACAAAAAGATATTTGCTTAAATACAATTAAATTCAAGAAGACAGCATACAGTATATGGATACTCTAAAATCGAAATTTAACCTCAAGGGGAAAGTCGCTATTATTACCGGTTCAAGCAAAGGTATAGGTAAGTCAATCGCCCTAGGATTGGCGGAAAATGGGGCCAAAGTGGTGATCAGCAGCAGAAAGCAGAATGCGGTAGATGAAGTAGTGGATGAGTTCAAGGCTAAGGGCCTGGAGGCAACAGGCATTCAATGTCATATTGGTGATGCTCAGCAGCGAACATCTCTTATTGCCAAAACAATAGAAAAGTATGGACAGATAGACATTTTGGTAAACAATGCCGCTATCAATCCTTATTACGGACCGCTCGAAGGATCGGACGAAGCGGTGTTCGACAAGATCATGGATATTAATGTGAAGGCACCCTGGCTGCTCTCCAATTTGGTATTGCCTCATATGAAAGAAATTGGTGCCGGTAGTATTGTCAATATCTCTTCTGTGGAGGGGTTACGCCCGGGATTTGGTCTGGGACTGTACAGTGCCACCAAAGCGGCGTTGATCATGCTTACCAGGAACCAGGCTAAAGAGTGGGGTAGATACGGGGTAAGGGCCAATGTAGTATGTCCGGGCCTTATCAAAACTAAATTCAGTGAAGGTCTCTGGAGTGATGAAAAACTGGTAGATAGGTTTACCAGATCCCTGCCCTTGAACCGCATAGCCGATCCGGATGAAATGGCCGGGCTGGTCTTATTGCTGGCATCGGAGGCGGGATCCTATATGACCGGAGGGGTTTACACTGCTGATGGGGGTTATATGGTATCCGGATAGAAGAAAAGAAAACAAAAATAGCAGCAACATGAATTTTGATCATAGTAAAAGGTCCCTGGAGTTTCAGGATAAATTGAACAAGTTTTTTGAGAAAAACATTCTTCCTGTTGATGATGAGGTTACTGCTTTCTATCGGGATCCTAAAAATATCTGGCAAAAGTGGCCAGGTCTTACGCAGTTGAAAGAAAAGGCCAAAAAAGCGGGATTATGGAATTTGTTCCTGCCAAAAGGGTATGGTGCATTAAGTCCGGGGCTAAGCAATTTAGAATATGCTCCCCTGGCAGAATGTATGGGAAGGATACAATGGTCCTCAGAAGTATTTAATTGTAGTCCGCCAGACACAGGAAACATGGAGGTGTTGGCCCGCTATGGAACCAAAGAACAACAAGAGCAATGGTTGCGACCATTGATGGAAGGTACCATCAGATCTGCTTTTTTAATGACAGAACCGGAGGTAGCTTCCTCCGACGCCACTAATATTGAAACTGCGATTGTTGCAGACAAAGATGACTATGTAATTTCCGGAACCAAATGGTGGTCATCCGGGGGCATGGATCCAGCCTGTAAAATTGCTATTGTCATGGGAAAAACCGATTTTGAGGCACCCAGGCATGTGCAGCAAAGTATGATATTGGTCCCATTAGATACACCTGGGGTAACAATTAAACGGCCATTAAGTGTGTTTGGCTACTACGATTCCCCGGAAGGGCATGCGGAGATCACCCTAGACAAGGTTCGGGTGCCAAAAAAGAACATCTTGCTAAGTGAAGGAAAAGGGTTTGAAATTGCACAAGGAAGATTGGGTCCTGGGAGAATACACCATTGTATGCGACTTATTGGTATGGCACAGCGATCACTTGAGATAATGTCAAAACGTGCCCCTGCAAGAAGGCCGTTTGGACGATCGCTGGATACCTATAGTAGTATTCGTCAGGATATTGCCCGTTCCAGATGTGAGATAGAGCAAGCGAGACTCCTCGTCCTTTCTGCAGCTGATAAGATGGATAAAACCGGAAATAAGGAAGCCAAAGACCTTATTGCCATGATCAAAATAGTAACACCGGCAATGGCAGAAAAGGTCATAGACAGGGCAATACAGATCATGGGAGGTGCGGGGGTTAGCCAGGATACTCCGCTGGCACATTTCTATGCGGCCGCGAGAACCCTCCGTTTGGCAGACGGTCCGGATGAGGTTCATATGAGTCAGCTGGGTAAAAACACTATCAAACAATATATCAGAGCAAACTAATGTCAGGGAAGGAACTAACTAAGCCGGTTCGAAAAGGAGAGGAACTCCATGAAAAAAATCTAAAAAGATTCTTACTAAGACAGGGCCTCATTCAGGATGAAAAAAGTGACATGCTAGTAGGTCAGTTTCAGAATGGGTATTCCAATCTTACGTATCAGCTTAACATTGAGGACAAAGAATATGTGCTCAGGAGACCCCCTTTTTCAGCGCCTAAACGCGGTCATGACATGGGCAGAGAATTTAAGGTCCTACACTCCTTGCAGACTGTATTTAATAAGACGCCTGAGGTGTATGCTTATTCTGAAGATGATGAAATCCTGGGTGTGCCCTTTTACATTATGGAAAAGGTAGATGGAATTATCCTAACCACAAGAGAAGCTGGTGAAAGAAACATAGCACCTTCGGAATTCAGGACCATCGCTAATACCTGGTTAGACACCTTTGTAGAACTACATGGAGTGGATTATGAAGCATCTGGTCTGGGATCACTTGGCAGACCTGAAGGGTATGTTGCCAGGCAGGTGACCAACTGGGGTAAACAATATTTGGCAGCAGCTACGGACGATGTACCCAGTTCAAAAAAGGTCATGGCATGGATGGAGGAACACCAACCCAAAGAATATTCCTTCAGCCTTATCCACAACGATTATAAATATGACAATGTGGTATTTTCCGATTCGCAATGGAATAAGATTGTGGCCATATTAGATTGGGAGATGTGTACTTTGGGAGATCCCTTAATGGACCTTGGAACATCCTTGGGCTATTGGACGGCCGCCAGTGACGCAGAATTGATGAAACAGGGACTTCCTTCCCCCACCGTTATGGAGGGGAATCCTTCACGAACAGAGATTGTACAAGAATACGCGCTAAAGAGTGGCAGAAATATTGATAATTTAACCTTCTATTTTGCGTATGGCTTATTTAAGATTGCAGTGATCGCTCAACAGATCTATTACAGATATAAACACGGACATACCACAGATAAGCGCTTTGCACAACTGAACGCCGTGTCTGCCCTTTTGTGCAATACGGCCTGGCAGGCCATTCAGAAAAATCAAATAGATAATTTGTACTAAGCTAGGAGAATTATGGGATTGGAGGATAAAGTAATAGTTTTAACAGGAGCCGGAAGCGGCATTGGAGCCGCATCTGCTTTGTTAATGGCTTCTCTGGGGGCCGAGGTCATCGCCTCAGATATAAATCTTAAGAATGTTGAGCTTGTGGTAGAGAAAATCAGCAAGTCTGGAGGTAAGGCAACTGCTTATCAGGCAGATGTGACCAGTTTTGAAGATGTGGAAGTTTTAATGAACCGGGCGGTAAAGGACCATGGTAGGATAGACGTAGTAGTAAACAACGCAGGAATAGGGGGGAAGGCTCAAAATAAAACCGCCGAACACACCCTCAATGATTGGCACAATGTTATTGCAGTAAATCAGACAGGTGTCTTTTATTGCATGAAAGTGGCGCTCAAACAGATGATGGTGCAAGGATATGGTAACATTATAAACATTGCTTCCCTGGCGGGTCTAAAACCCTCGGGCAACAATCTTTCCTATAGTGCCAGCAAGTTTGCAGTGGTAGGCATGACGAAATCTGCGGCCTTGGAATACGGAAGTAAGAATATTAGGATCAATGCGGTTTGTCCCGGCTATACTCATTCGTCCCTTTTAGATCAATTATTAGCGAGCAGGCCAGATATGGAACAGCGATTAAAGCAGTATATCCCCATGGGTCGTTTTGGGGAAGCCACAGAAGTGGCCGAAACGGTTGCATGGCTCGCTTCAGATAATTCAAAATACATCACTGGCCAAACCATAACCATAGACGGGGGGACATCTCTCCTTTAAATTTAGCACCATATATGAATACACTAAAGCTCATAAAAAAAGAAGGCTATACTATTGTTCAAATGAACAGAGGAAAAGTGAATGCGATAAACTACGAAATGGTGCAGGAGCTGAGAAAGGTGTTTAGTGAGATTGAAAAAGATGAAATGGTCAAAGGAGTGATCCTGACAGGCCAACCCCATTTTTTTTCAGCAGGCTTAGATCTTATTGAGCTTATTCAGTATAACGAAAAAGAGATACACAACTTTTTTAGTGCCTTTGGAACATTATATGTTGAACTTGTGCAGTTCACAAAACCATTCATTTCTGCCATTACAGGTCATTCCCCTGCAGGGGGTTGTGTTCTTGCCGTTGCCAGTGACAACCGCTATATGGCCGCCGGTGAAAAATATGTGATCGGACTAAATGAAGTGGCCGTCAATATTCAAATTTCACAAAACCTAACCGAGGGCTATGCTTTCTGGATGGGAGAAGGCCTGGCGAACAGGTACATTCTGGAAGGCAAATTACTAACAGGCGCTGAGGCTACAGCCGCCGGATTGGTAGATGCTTTATTTCCCTTGGATGAGGTCCTGGAGCATGCAGAAAATAAGATGCAACAATATTTGACGGCTGATCCGGAAATCTGGATCAATACTAAAAAGAAACTAAGAAAACATTGGTTAGATAAATTAGACCCAAATCCTGAAGATTCCTTGAAAGAAGCAGCCACACTTTGGTGGAAACCGGAGATCAGGGCAAAGATGAAGGCCTATGTAGCTAGTTTTTCCAATAAAAAGAAAACATAATATCATGAACAAACAATTGTTATTTGTAAAAAGACCCATTGGCGAAGCAGATGCTTCTACCTGGTCATTAGAAACCGGCCCCATTCCTGAAATTGAAGAAGGACAATTATTAGTTAAACAGCATTATGTGTCATTAGACCCAGCTATGCGTGGATGGATGAATCCGGGGAAATCCTATATTGAACCCATGGCAATTGGTTCGGTAATGCGTGCCGGTTCTGTAGGAGAAGTTGTGGCATCTAAAAATGCAAGGTTTAAGGTGGGCGACTATGTAGTGGGTACCGGCGGGGTCCAACAATATTGCGCCACGGATGGCAAGGGATTTTATCAGGTAGATCCAAGGATCGCTCCCTTACCAACCTACATTGGTGCTTTGGGAATGCCCGGAATGACAGCCTATTTCGGTATAACCGAAGTGGGAAAGATTAAAGAAGGGGATGTGGTCCTGGTTTCGGGTGCAGCGGGTGCCGTTGGCAGTATTGTTGGGCAGGTTGCAAAGATCAAAGGATGCAAGGTAATAGGAATAGCCGGTGGCCCTGACAAATGTAGTTATGTAGCAGATGAATTGGGTTTTGATGCCTGTATAGATTACAAAAACGAGAATGTAGCTACCAGGTTAAAAGAGGAATGCCCAAAAGGGATCGATGTGTATTTTGACAATGTGGGAGGAGACATATTAGATCTTGCCTTAACCAGATTGCGGATGCACGCAAGGATAGTGATCTGTGGTGCCATTTCTCAGTATAATAATAAACAGGCCGTAAAGGGTCCCAGTAATTACCTTTCACTTCTGGTGAACAGGGCCACTATGCAAGGGATGGTTGTTTTTGATTATGCCTCAAGATATGCCGAGGGGGCTAAAATTCTCGGTGGATGGATGGCGGAAGGAAAAATTAAGGCCAGAGAAGATATTTATGAGGGAATTGAGAATTTCCCCGAAACATTTAACCGACTTTTTTCAGGAGACAAACTGGGTAAATTGGTTTTGAAGGTAATTGAAGATTAAAAGAAGATGAAAGCAATACGGTGCAAGACGTACGGGCCTCCCTCAGCGTTGGTATTAGAAGAAATGGATGGATTACACCCAAAGTCGAATGAAGTGGTTGTACAGGTAAAGGCATGTGGTGTCAATTATCCGGATACGTTGATCATCCAGGGACGCTACCAATTTAAACCGGAGCTTCCCTTTACGCCCGGCAGTGATTTTGCCGGTATCATAAAAAGTGTGGGAGAAGGGGTGAAACACCTATCTGTTGGTGATGCTGTTTTTGGGTTTGTCACCTATGGCGCCATGGCAGAAGAAGTGGTGGTGCAGGCAAATGCCTGCTTCCGGAAACCGGAAAATATGGATTTTCCTATAGCCGCTTCCTTTATGATCGCCTATGGAACCTCATATCATGCCTTGAAAGATAGAGCTCAACTTCAGCAAGGGGAGACCTTGTTGGTGTTAGGAGCATCCGGTGGAGTTGGACTAGCCGCTGTGGAGTTGGGAAAGTTGATGGGAGCCCATGTTATTGCAGCCGCCTCTACGGAAGAAAAATTAGCATTATGCAGGGAATACGGCGCAGATGAGACCATTAATTATAATAAAACAGATCTAAAGTCGGCCATCAAGGAGCTCACCAATGGAAAAGGCGTAGACGTGATATACGATCCCGTGGGCGGCGATTATACGGAGGCTGCATTCAGAGGCATGGCCTGGGAAGGCAGGTATTTGGTAGTGGGATTTGCCGCAGGGAATATTCCCAAGATCCCCCTGAATCTTCCTTTATTAAAAGGAGCATCACTTGTGGGCGTTTTTTGGGGCACTTTTGCGATGAAGGATCCTGAGACCAATATGCAGAATGCAGTGACCCTTATGAAATGGTATGGAGAGGGAAAACTAAAACCACACATTCATAAAATATATGATCTTGGGGACACTTCAAAGGCGCTGCAGGAGATGTTAAACCGCAAAGTAAAAGGTAAATTAGTTATCAAGATGTAAACATTAAATGAGATAATTTATGAGACTTAAAGATAAAATAGCAATCGTAACAGGGGGTGCAAGAGGAATTGGGCAGGCAATATCTGAGCTTTTTGCAAAGGAAGGTGCCACAGTCATTATACTGGACCTGTTACCTCAGGGTCAGCAAGTAGCGGATGGGATAAATGCCACAGGGGGCACAGCTGAATTTCACTCAGTTTCAGTTACAGATAAGGGAGCCATTGAAGAACTTTTCAGCGCCATACATGACAAATACAAAAAAATAGATATTCTGATCAACAATGCAGGTATTACCAGAGACAGGACGCTCGAAAAAATGAGTGAGGCAGAATGGGATGCGGTTATTGACGTAAACCTGAAGGGGGTTTTCTTATGCACACAGGCCGTTATTCCGTATATGAAGGCCAATAAATATGGTAGGATCGTAAGTGCGGCATCTAATGTTGGTTTACGAGGAAATTTTGGGCAGACAAATTATGCGGCAACTAAAGCAGGTGTGATCGCGATGTCTAAGACCTGGACGGTTGAATTTGGAAAATATGGCATCACAGCAAATGCCATAGCCCCCGGATTCACAATGACAGATATGGTGGATAAGATACCCGAAGAGCATTTCGCGACTATCAAGGCAAGTATTCCTTTAAAAACGGTAGCCCAACCTATAGATATTGCCTATGGGTATTTGTACCTGGCATCAGATGAGGCGCGTTTTGTATCAGGAATCTGTTTAACAATAGACGGTGGCACTTCACGCTAACAAGAAATCATGGCAAAACAGGAAGTAGAGGATTTTAAGGCATTCAGAGAATTGCAAGGTAAGGCCATCCCAACAGGCGATTGGTTGACCATAACCCAGGAAATGATCAACGATTTTGCAAAAGCAACCATGGATTTTCAATGGATCCATGTGGATGCAGAGAAAGCTTCCAAATTCTCTCCCTTTAAAAAACCGGTAGCCCATGGTTTTATGTCGGTTTCCCTGCTGGCTAAACTCCTGGGTGACTGTATTAGGGTGCGGTCGGCCAAAATGGGTGTCAATTATGGGTTAAATAAGGTTCGCTTCCCAAGTCCGGTACTCGTCGACAGCAGAGTACGATTAAATGGCCGTATAGCGAAGATCGAAGACTATGGAGACAATGGCCTTAAGATTACCTGGAATTGTGAAGTGGAAATAGAGGGGTCTGAAAAACCTGCCTGTGTTGCAGAGTTTATAAGTTTGATGTTTGAATAGGAGCTCCGGTTGCGATCGGGAACCTTATATGCGTGATAGTACTGAATTCAACCTAATGGAATACAGCGGGTTAGATGTTGTTCTAGTTACCCTTAATTGGGTTCACTTCGTCTTAAATCATTTTGTAATGAGGAATAAAACACTACTTTAGACCTCTTAAACGATTATCCCAAATAGTAGTTTTAGATTTTGAACGCCTCATTATGCTAAAAACAAGGAAACATTTTATAATCATACTTATCCTCGTCCTGGTGGGTTTTGGAGTGGGGATATATCTTCAGGATCTTAAGCATCAGGAAAGCACGGAAGCCGCCTGGCAGGCCAACAGATATAACTTGTCCAGATTCAATGACATCAGGAACTACACCAAAAAAATGAATGCGGCCAACTGGCGAAATATGCGTGATAGCATTGGGCAGGAGTTAGACAGTTTTATGATCCTTCGATTTAGAAAAGAGATGGATAGTATAAAAAATGCAAGCAAATAGGATAGGTCTAAGTAAGGAGGGCTTTTTAGCTATTTCTAGTTCTAACTTGAAAACTTAAAGGAAAAAATAAGCATTAGATGTAAAGAATTACAGGATTACTCGTTTCACTCGTGATCCTGGCAAAGCTCCGCTTTGAAACAAACTGGATTACTCCCTGCGCTCGCGATCCTGGCAAAGCTTACCGGTGATTGGAAGGTTTATGCTTTACATATAAACAGGATTACTCGTTTCACTCGTGATCCTGGCAAAGCTCCGCTTTAAAACAAACAGGATTACTCCCTGCGCTCGTGATCCTGGCAAAACTTACCGGTGTTTGGAAGGTTTATGCTTTACATATAAACAGGATTACTCCCTGCGCTCGTGATCCTGGCAAAGCTCCGCTTTGAAACAAACAGGATTACTCCCTGCGCTCGTGATCCTGGCAAAGCTCCGCTTTGAAAATAGTCCTAACAAAAAAACGCTCAAGCAAGCTTGGCGTTTTTTCTTATCGAACTATTTATTCGTGACCTCGACAGGATTCAAACCTGTAACCTTCTGAGCCGTAATCAGATGCGCTATTCAGTTGCGCCACGAGGCCTTTTTGTGCATTCAATTTCCATTAATTCCTTTTGTAGGTAAAGGATGAAACTTTGAATGGGCTGCAAATATATTTCTTTTTACATTTAAGGCAAAATTAAGCGAACCAAATAGATGGATTTTAAAAAGTTTGTGAGAGATATTCCCCATTTTCCAAAGCAAGGGGTAAGTTTTAAGGATATTACCCCCTTATTAAAAGATCCTGGGGCACTGAAAGGGGCCTCGGATGCCCTGGTGGCATTTGTGGGAGATCAAAAAATAGATAAAGTGGTTGGTATGGAGAGTAGAGGATTTTTTTATGGTCCGGTTTTAGCCGTGGCCCTGAAAGCTGGTTTCGTACCTGTGAGGAAGGTGGGTAAATTACCAAGTAAAAAGATAAGTCATACCTATGACCTTGAATACGGAACGGATACCCTGGAGATCCATGCAGATGCCATTGAAAAAGGAGACAGGGTTTTGATTCACGATGACGTTTTAGCCACCGGGGGAACCGCAAAGGCAACCTGCAAGCTTATTGAAGCCCTTGGTGGGGTGGTAGTGCAGTGTAACTTCCTTCTGGAGATCACAGCGCTCAACGGAGCTTCCAAATTGGTTGGTTATGAGGTAAAATCCTTAATGCGGTTCTAATCTAATGCCCTGGTGGTAATATAGTACCTCCAGCCTATGAGAGCCATTTGAACACTACTGGCTCTGGAAAGGTCTAATCGTCTTTTAGAAAACGACGGTAGTACTAATTTGTTTAACTTGGCAAGTATCTTAAATATCATCTTTCCCATATTTCAAAAATAGATATTCTATTGAATTTCTTACGGTAAGAACCTATTTCCAAAAATCTTCATAGAAGTATGCTGATTAGCAGGAAGAATACCTGGAGTAAAATTTTGGCTAATGCGATCATATTGTCTTGTTTTAAAAGGTTGTTGTCTTTTGTTTATTAATATGCGTACAAAATAGAAAAGCAGTTATATCCCACCAAGGAAAACATTCATTATTAATAAAATTAAATACACTTTTGTAAGACAAAAAATGAAATATATTTAATATTATAATTAACTGTCTACAATAAAGTATTAAAAAGTAATCATATATAGTATTAGATATTTCATATTGTAATAATTGTAGGGCATATTTGTGCTATTTTTTTAGATCGTAGGTCAAAAATGACTTAAAAACGCATATTTGTACCGATTTCATCTTTTTAGGCGAAAAAAAACCGACCAGGCAGGTGGTCGGTTTTATTCAGGTGGTTGTTGATTAATTTTTTAGTATAATTTGAGATCTAGTCCTTTTTCGTAGTGATTTCTACGACACCATCTTTAGCTTTTTTTCCATACTTTTCAACTGCTTTATCTCCTTTCCAGACATTGACCGTTGCTATATCTTTTGGTGATAATGACTTAAACTTTTTTTCATTTACCTCTTTTCCATCAATTATATAAAGAAGTTTTTCACCTTTTTCAGAATCAAGAAAGAAAAATCCCGCACCATCACCTTCAATGATTTCAATATCCTCATCATCATCCGAGTCTTTTATGATAAAGACATTTTTACCTGCCCCTCCTTTGGATTTGATCACTTCAATGTTTTCTTCATGATCGTCTCCTTCATGCAACTCCATAACCTTTTCTCCATCTCGGATCACTATTTTCTTTGTAATGATCTTACTATCATCATCGTTATGGCCCTTCATTCTTTTTACCATGATGCGTTCACCATTTTCTGCTTCGCCTCCTTTTTTGATTCTTATTTTCTTAATTACATTTCCTTCTTCATCCGTAGTTTCCTCCTCGTCTTCGGTAATGATGATAAATTCAGCACCTTCACTTTTTAGTTTTGCCTTCATTTCTTCGCTCATTTCAGCATCTTCCTCCATGAACCAAGTCATCTTTTCCCCTTTAGATTTAAAGTCAAACACCCTATCATCGTCACCTCCCATAAACATCAAATTGCCTTCAGGATCAAATACTATGGTGACCGGATCTATAGGATCACCATCATTGTCAAAACTGGAAGATCCTTTAAACTGCTTCCCTTTTTCGGGCTTGGCATTCATGTCCACAGACAGATCTATGATCTCCCTATCACTATTTCTTACCACAGTATAGCTGAAATCAACGCCTTCTTTGTCCATATCCTGCTTTATCTTTTCCAATTCCGCATCAGAAGTGTCCTTGGTGATCTTGACCTTGATTTTTTTATCAGTTTCCTGAGCCAGCCAATGAAGGTCTGCTGTGCTTGTTGCAGGCAGATAGACCTCCTTGGTATTAAAACTGAAGAGGAAAAGGGCCAGGGCAGGTAGTACCAGGGCCGACTTTAACATATTTGTTTTTTTTGATTGTGATTTTTGTAACATGACGATTCGTTTTTTGATTAATGAATTATAAAATTGATTGACGATTGGTATGGGCAATTCATGCCCTGAAACTTTTAAGAGTGCATATTGATATTTCTTAAGGGAGGGTAGCTTGTTTGTAGCGCTGGCATCTGCCAGGAACTCCAGATTTTGCCGAATAGTATTTCGATATAAGAAACTCAAAGGATTGATCCACAACACAACTGTTATAAAATGACCTATAAGGATGTCCAGCGAATGTTTTTGATAACAATGGGCTCTTTCATGGGTCAAAATGGCTTCTAATTCTGCCTCACTATATAGGGAAGGGTTGTAAACGATATAATGAAAGAAGGAAAAAGGGGCTATTTTTCTAGATGTTTCAATATAAACAAGGCCTCCACGTCTGGTTTTATTCACTGAATGACCAAGGACAGAACGTAATGAGAACACTTGTATCCCAAGTTTACCTATAAAAAAGACCAATCCCGTTATATATAGGACCGTGGCTATCATCCAGGGATCTGTGCCGGGATCTTCTATGGAGCCTGGTGAAGATATTGTATTAGTTGACAACTGCGTAAATGAGGTTGGGACCATTTCTACATACACGGGTATAGTGAGAAAAGGACAAACCAGGGCACAAAAAATACCGAAAAGCAAAAACCGCCTGTTTTCCTTGAACAACGTTTCCTTTTGTAAAAAGATGAGATATACAACATAGAATATACCAAGGATCCCGGACGATTTTAAAAGATATTCAAATACTGTTTCCATCACTTTTTCTTTTCGATGAGTTCAATAATTTCCTTTAACTCTTCCACGGATATCTTTTCTTCCTTTGCAAAGAAAGAAACCAGATTTTTATACGAGTTGTCATAAAAGTCGGCAATGCTGGCATTCACAAACTGTTTTCTATAGGCTTCCTTTGGGATAAGCGGATAGTACCTATGTGTGTTCCCGAAAGCTTCGTGGCTAACGTACTTCTTATCTTCCAGATTTCGAACAATGGTAGAGAGTGTATTATAGTGAGGTTTATCATCTTTCATCTCCGCACGGATCTCCTTCACAAAAGCCTTTTCTAATCGCCATAAGATCTTCATGATCTCTTCTTCTTTGTTAGTGAGTTTTTGCATACTGTAGTTTGTTTGATCAAACCTATTACTAAAAATTTAGTTAAACAACTATTTTTATAGTTATTTAACATTTTGAAATCATAAATAATTGATAATAAGAATATTATAATTCGTTAAATTCATATAAAAGAGATTTTGTGTCTGCCAGAAATCCTTCTGAGGTGTTTACCCTATATTTGTTCAAAACTTTTTAGTGCAGAATATAATTTTCATTGGTGTAGGGTTGTTTCTTTTGATCCTGGGCGGTAATTGGCTATTAAAATCCGCAGTTGCATTTTCACTTCATCTTAAAATCCCGAAGATCATCATTGGGATGACCATAGTATCCTTTGCTACTTCTGCCCCCGAATTAATTGTAAGTGTCAATGCAGCAATAGAGGGATTTCCGGATCTGGCCCTGGGTAATGTAGTAGGATCTAATATTGCCAACATAAGCTTGGTGCTTGGTATCATTCTGCTTTTAGCACCCATAGATGTGCGGAAGGCTTTTTATATTACAGATTGGCCGGTAATGATGGTAGCCTCCATACTGTTCTTTTTTTTTATTTACTTCGATGGAGTATTGGGAGCAACGGAGGGCGCAATTATGGTTGGCACACTTTTTTTGTTTCTGGTATACCTATTACGGTTCCAGCAACCTGCTGTTGTTGAAGAAGAACAGGAGGAAATAAAACCACTTCCTTTGTACAAGGCGGTATTATTCCTTGGAATTGGTGGTGTAGGGTTATGGGCCGGATCAGAATTTCTGATATCAGGGGCCGTGGGGCTAGCCACTTTTTATCAGGTAAGTGAGCGTATTATTGGAATTACCATAGTTTCTGTAGGGACGAGTATACCAGAACTGGCAGCTTCTGTCATAGCTATTCTCAAAAGAGAAAAAGCCATTAGTTTGGGTAATTTGATCGGGTCTAATATTTTTAATATACTGGCAGTGTTAGGAATTACGTCGCTTATAACTCCCATAGTGGTAATTGATCAAGGTCTATTAACAAACGATATTTTCTGGATGCTGGGCTTCGCAATTCTTATCCTTCCATTGGTATTTTTTCCAAAAGGGCTTCGCTTGGGTTGGCGTGATGGCATCATTCTTTTACTAGGGTATTCAGCCTTTTTATATTTTACTCTGGGCTAAAGAAACTATACTTTTTAAGACTACACTTCTTTATAAAAAAAACCGTTTTTGGGCTTCCCAAAAACGGTTTTTGTATGTATCAAATTTACTTTTAGACTGAAACGCCTATATTGGCAGATTTTACTGTTTTTATAATTCTACCTGCAATTTTATAAGGGTCACCGTTAGAAGCAGGTCTTCTGTCTTCTAACCATCCTTTCCATCCTTTTTCCACTGTAATGATAGGAATTCGAATGGAAGCACCCCTGTCAGACACACCATAGCTGAAATCCTTAATGGAAGCTGTTTCGTGAAGACCGGTCAGTCTTTCATCATTATAAGCTCCATAGACATCAATATGATTTTCAGCCACAGGCCTGAACGCCTCACATATTTGCTCATATATCTCTTTGGAACCACAAGTTCTCAATGTTGTATTGGAGAAATTGGCATGCATTCCGGAACCATTCCAATCACCTTTTACAGGTTTTGGATGTAATTCAATGTAGTAACCATATTTTTCTGTGAGCCTGTTCAACAGATAACGGGCAATCCATATTTCATCACCGGCTTTTTTGGCGCCTTTGGCAAAGCATTGGAATTCCCATTGACCCGGAGCTACCTCCTGGTTGATACCTTCAATATTGATGCCTGCAGCTATACAGATATCCATATGCTCCTCTACAAATTCGCGTCCCCAGGTGTATCTTCCACCTACGGAACAATAATATTTCCCCTGTGGTCCTGGAAACCCTCCACGTGGGAACCCTAAAGGTAAATCGGTTTCAGTATCCATAAGGAAATACTCCTGTTCGAAACCAAACCAGAAATCATTATCATCATCATCAATTTGCGCGCGATGATTTGATGGATGAGCTGAACCATCTGCACTCAAAACCTCACACATTACCAAAAATGCATTCACTCTTTCCGGATCCGGGTACATAGCAACAGGTTTTAGTAAGCAATCGGAGGATCCTCCTGACGCTTGTTCTGTTGAGCTTCCATCAAAAGACCAGATAGGGCAATCTTCCAATTTCCCGCTAAAATCATTCTCTATTTTAGTTTTACTTCGTAATTCTTGAGTTGGCTCGTGCCCATCCAACCAGATGTATTCTAATTTTGTCTTGCTCATAATCTTAAATGTTACTTATTTCATTTTTTCGATCTCCAAAAATAAAATATTTTATATACATGGATAAAAAAATGGGGGGTATTTATCAAAAAAATAGACAAAATTATTAACACCCCTTTTTTTTACAGGGTTATTTATATAAAATGATAAATTTAGGGGTCATATGTATGAATTGTTTAATTTTATCTCCTGAAAAATAAATTCAACAAGAATGTCTAATATACGATTCAACGCCATCCTTCAAAGTTCTCAACATAAAGTGCATCCTATAGTTGAAAATACCCGCCGTTCTGAGGTTTTTGGCATACAGGTTTTTAATGCAGATCGCATGCTGCAATACCTCACCAAGGATGCCATGGAAAGTGTTCGGAATGCTATACAAACAGGCTCCAAAATAGATAGAAAGAGGGCGGACCAGATCGCTGAATCCATGAAGGCGTGGGCCATATCTATGGGGGCTACCCACTACACACATTGGTTTCAACCTTTGACAGGAGCTACAGCCGAAAAGCATGATGCATTTTTTGATCTCATGCCAGACGGAAAGGCGCTTGAAAAATTTGGGGGCAGCCAGTTGGTTCAACAAGAGCCAGATGCATCGAGCTTTCCCAGTGGAGGCATTCGAAATACCTTTGAAGCCAGGGGGTATACGGCCTGGGATCCTACCTCCCCGGCATTTATTTATGGAGCAACCCTCTGCATACCAACTGTATTTGTTTCTTACACGGGAGAGGCACTAGACAACAAAGCACCTTTATTAAGGGCATTGCACGCTGTTGATGAAGCGGCTACTTCAGTGGCCAGATATTTTGATAAAAATGTAAATAAGGTGATCGCAACTTTGGGTTGGGAGCAGGAATATTTTTTAATAGACAAGTCGGTCGCTAGTTCCAGGCCAGATATTGTCCTCACTGGGAGAACCCTGGTTGGACAGGCAGCGGCTAAAGGACAGCAATTAGATGATCACTACTTTGGAGTAATACCGCTAAGGGCCCTCAACTTTATGAAGGATCTTGAATTGGAATGTACCAAACTGGGTATCCCGGTCAAAACAAGACATAATGAAGTGGCTCCAAACCAGTTCGAACTTGCCCCTGTTTTTGAAGAGGCAAATCTGGCGGTAGATCACAACTTACTATTAATGGATGTGATGGAAAAGGTTGCAGATCGTCATGAACTTAAAGTTTTGTTTCACGAAAAGCCATTTGCCGGGATCAACGGATCTGGAAAGCATAACAATTGGTCTCTGGCTACAGATACAGGTGTAAATCTTTTGAGTCCCGGATCTACTCCTATGAAGAACCTGCAATTCCTTACCTTTTTTGTGAATACTATAAAAGCTGTAGACACCTATGAGGAACTTTTAAGAGCTTCCATTGCTTCTGCCAGCAATGATCATCGGTTGGGAGCAAATGAAGCACCGCCTGCCATCTTTTCTATATTTATAGGAAAGCAGCTGTCAAGGGTCCTGG
>JAHEHU010000004.1:0-34115 GCA_024639765.1 Eudoraea sp. | reverse complement strand
AAAAAACCGAACTAAAATTGAATGTTGTTGGTAAGATCCCTGAAATCTTGTTAGATAATACAGATCGAAATCGTACTTCACCCTTTGCTTTTACCGGAAACAAATTTGAGATGAGGGGGGTGGGATCCAAAGTGAACTGTGCCAAGCCAATGACTGTTCTCAATACCATTGTAGCTAAACAACTGATCCATTTTAAGAAGGAAGTGGATATCCTTATTGATAAGAAAAGTCTTAAAAAGGACGAGGCTATCTTTAATATACTCAGAGAGTACATAAAATCTTCTAAAAGGATCAGATTTGATGGGGATGGCTATAGTGAAGCGTGGCAAAAAGAAGCCGCAAAAAGAAAGCTAAGTAACAATAAAACGACGCCAGAAGCCCTGAATATTTTGACAACAAAAGCCAGCCTGGATCTTTTTAAAGATATGGATGTAATGAGTGAGGTGGAAGTGCGCGCCCGGCAGGAAGTTGATCTTGAGAACTATATTTTACAGACACAGATAGAAGGCAGGGTTTTCAATGAGTTGGTCAACACTCATGTTATTCCCGCGGCCATTGCATTTCAGAATAAAGTGATAGAAAATGTAAAGGGCCTCAAAGAAATATTTGGAGCTAATTATAAAAAAATGTCAGAGGGCCAATTGGCAATACTGGAGGAATTATCTGCCCATCTGGGTGCCACCAAGAAAAAATCGGAGGCCATGATTGAAGCTCGAAAGAAGGCGAACGCAGAACAAGACATCCACAAGAAGGCAATGGCCTATTGTCATGATGTGAAACCGTATTTTGATGATATTCGCTACCATTGCGATAAGTTAGAACAACTCGTGGATGATCAGAGTTGGCCCTTGGCCAAATACAGAGAGCTTTTATTTATAAGGTAAATTTAAATCTGAGTAAAAGCCCTTATTCCTTTGCTGGATTTTAGAACATTACCCTATTTTTGCTGTAAATCAGTTCAGATGAGTACGCCCATAAGTAAGCGATATCACCAGCGTGGAGTTTCAGCCTCCAAGGAAGATGTGCATAAAGCGATCAAGAATATTGATAAAGGACTCTTCCCAAAGGCGTTTTGTAAAATAGTGCCGGATATGCTTACAAACGATGAAGACTATTGTTTGGTTATGCATGCCGATGGGGCAGGAACCAAATCGTCCCTGGCTTATATGTACTGGAAGGAAACAGGTGATCTGTCTGTCTGGAAAGGGATTGCGCAGGACGCCCTGGTCATGAATCTGGATGATCTCTTATGCGTGGGGGTCACTGAGAATATCCTGCTTTCTTCTACCATAGGAAGAAACAAGAACCTAATTCCAGGGGAGGTTATTGAGGCTATTATCACCGGTACTGAAGAATTGATTCAGGAAATGGCCGGCTATGGCGTGCAAATTAATTCTACGGGAGGTGAAACCGCGGATGTGGGCGATCTTGTAAGGACCATCATAGTAGATTCTACGGTCACAGCGCGTATAAAACGCAAAGAAGTTATAGATAATGCCAAAATAAAAGCAGGTGATGTTATTGTGGGGTTGGCATCCTTTGGGCAAGCTACCTACGAAAAGGAATACAATGGGGGTATGGGTAGTAATGGTTTAACCTCCGCCAGGCATGATGTTTTTTCTAAAATACTGGCAAAAAAATATCCCGAAAGTTATGATCCCTCCGTTCCGGAAGACCTGGTATATTCTGGCCAGAAAGGTCTTACAGAGGCCATTGAAAATGTCCCCTTAGACGCCGGTAAATTGGTCCTTTCCCCAACACGCACCTATGCCCCGGTGATCAAAAAGATGCTGGAGCAATTTGGCGCCAAAGATATCCACGGAATGGTACATTGCAGTGGAGGTGCTCAAACTAAAATATTACATTTCTTAGATCAGTTTCATGTCATTAAAGACAACTTGTTCCCAATTCCTCCTTTGTTTAAACTTATTCAGGAACAGTCTAAAACAGATTGGAAGGAAATGTATCAGGTCTTTAATTGTGGACACCGCATGGAATTGTATGTAAATGAACAGATAGCGGCCGATCTGATAGCTATTTCTGAAAGTTTTAATATCCCGGCTCAAATTATTGGAAGGGTAGAAGCTCATCCCTCCAAAAAACTCACTATCAAAAGTGAATTTGGCAGCTTTACTTACTAAAACATACGATTCTTTTTAATGCTGCGTTCTTTTTAATAAGAAAAACAGTGTTATGGAAAGAAAAGCATTTTTAAGAACCCTAGGGGCGGGAGCCGCATTTGCCCTTACATTCCCTTGTGTACAAGGATGTTCCAAGGATGATGATGGCGGTCTGCCCATCCCTACCGGAGTTGATTTCACCATCGATCTAACATCCAGTGAAGGAGCCCAATTACAGAATAATGGCGACTTTATTCTAAAAAATGAAGTGGTGGTAGTAAGGAACCTGCAAGGAAATTTTATTGCTGCCAGCCAGATATGCAGTCATCAACAGACGGATCAGGTTCGTTTTATTGATGATGATGGAGGAATTTTTTATTGCTCCACACATGGTTCCAGGTTCTCTCAGAATGGAGCCCCTTTGAATACCATTACAAATAATCCACTTAAGATCTTCAACACCGAATTGAATGGGGACATCTTAAGGGTATTTGAGTAACGCCATAGTTTTAAGCTATTTCCTCTAGGAGCAGATTACGCCCTTGGCCATTGACTTGAAATGAGTTAAATGGTAAGGCATTCTCTTTTGTGCTATTTAATTTATTATCAGCAATTGCCCTTAAAAGTTGTAAATTAGCAGCCTAAGGGAAGAAAGACCATGATAGATAAATTAAATATTATAAAGCAGCGTTTTGATGAGGTTTCGGACCTTATCATACAACCAGATATAATAACAGATCAAAAAAGGTATGTTCAGTTAAACAAGGAATATAAGGACCTAAAGGTTTTAGTGGACAAAAGGGATACCTATATTGAGTTGAAGAATAATCTTGAGGAAGCGGAAGAGATCCTTTCGGCCGGGGCCGATCCTGAAATGATCGAAATGGCCAAAATGCAATTGGAAGAAGCAAAAGAAGCGCTGCCATTACTGGAAGATGAAATCAAGTTTTTATTGATCCCGAAAGATCCGGAAGATGCCAAGGATGTGGTGATGGAGATCAGAGCAGGAACCGGGGGTGACGAAGCGAGTATTTTTGCCGGAGATCTTTATAGAATGTATGCCAAATACTGTGAATCCAAAGGTTGGCGAACAAATATCATTGACCTTAGTGAAGGAACCAGCGGAGGATATAAAGAGATACATTTTGAAATAACCGGTGAAGATGTATACGGAACCTTAAAATTTGAAGCAGGAGTACATAGGGTTCAACGGGTTCCCCAAACAGAAACACAAGGCCGGGTGCATACCAGTGCTGCCACAGTAATGGTCTTACCGGAGGCGGAAGACTTTGATGTGCAGGTAGATCCAAAGGATGTGAGAATCGACTTTTTCTGTTCCTCTGGGCCCGGAGGGCAATCAGTGAACACTACCTATTCTGCAGTAAGGTTAACGCATATTCCAACAGGTATTGTCGCACAGTGCCAGGATGAAAAATCGCAGCACAAAAATAAGGAGAAGGCCTTTAAAGTTCTACGTTCCCGTTTATATGACATGGAGTTGCAGAAAAGACAGGAAGAAGATTCTGCCAAACGAAATTCACAGGTAAGCAGCGGTGACCGTTCTGCGAAGATCAGGACCTACAACTATCCCCAGGGCAGGGTCACAGACCACAGGATAGGACTAACCTTATACGATCTTCAGAACATAATGAACGGGGATATTCAGAAGATCATAGATGAACTAATGCTGGTAGACAATACGGAAAAATTAAAAGAGGCTTCTGAAATTTTTTAATACCCTATGACCACAGAGGAGTTAGTAGCGCAGATTTATCACAAAAAGTCGTTTTTGTGCATCGGCCTTGATACCGACCTTGGGAAAATACCACCTCATCTCCTGGAAGAACCAGATCCCATCTTTGCTTTCAATAAGGCCATTATTGATGCTACTCATCATCTCTGTGTTGCTTATAAGCCAAATACAGCCTTTTATGAGGCATATGGACTAAAAGGCTGGGAGGCACTTTCTAAAACCATTGATTATCTGAATGATTCGTATCCAGAGATCTTTACGATAGCAGATGCCAAAAGAGGGGATATTGGAAATACTGCCACGCGGTATGCCAAGGCATTTTTTGAAGCACTTAATTTTGATTCCATCACTGTGGCACCCTATATGGGCCGAGATTCTATAGAACCTTTTCTGGAATTCAGAAATAAGCATACCATTTTGCTGGCGTTAACCTCCAATCCGGGTGCTTTTGATTTTCAAACGCAAAAAGTGGCCAATACAGAATTGTATAAACAAGTGCTCAATACGTCAAAGGCGTATAAAAATTCTGAAAACCTGATGTATGTGGTAGGGGCAACGAAAGCCAGCTATTTAAAAGAAATAAGGAATATAGTCCCAGATCATTTTTTATTGGTTCCAGGGGTGGGTGCTCAGGGAGGTCAGCTAGATGAAGTTTGCCAGTATGGCCTGAATGACAAAGTAGGTTTATTGATCAATTCTTCACGGGGTATTCTATATGCTTCCCAAGAAAGAGATTTTGCAGATAAGGCAGCCGAAGAAGCCAGAGCACTGCAAGAAGGAATGGCTATTGAATTGAAAAAAAAGAAATTGGGATCTTAAACCAGCTCTTCCATTATTTTTTTAAGACCACGGGCTTTGCGATCAAAAAAATCTCCCATCTGTGTCCCTGCATACTGCGTATCTGAGGCCATAGCAGCAAAGGACTTGTAGAATATTTCTACTCTCACAGGGCCGTTAGATCCGCTACTTATATGTGTAGTTGCCCCAACCTTGCAATTTTGATTTTTCATGGTAATTTTCTTTTGTATAAAGATACGGCTCCATGGGTTCATTTGTTTTATGAGATATGGGAATACAGCTAATATTGGGGTAATTTATCTAAAATTCAATGCACAGGTTGTACACGCGTTCGGTAGTAGTGACTAATCGTTAAGACCGTTGCTCGATTTTTGTATCTTACTTATTAAATAAAAAACCGATGAGAAACGCACTAACTGGAATTATACTTCTTTTATCCATTTCAACATTAATTGCTCAGAATGCGCCTTGTGCGTGTTGCACAGATGCCCATGCTGAATTCGATTTTTGGATCGGGGAGTGGGATGTTACCCTGCCCAACGGTGACAAAGCCGGTGAGAATTCTATTGTAAAGGAACAGGCGGGTTGTGTCATCAAAGAAAGTTGGACAAGTGCTAACGGAAACTTTACAGGTACAAGTTTTAATTACTACAATGAAGAAACAGCTCAATGGGAGCAACTTTGGCTAGATGTTGCCGGTACTATTTTAAAGCTCAAGGGGAAAAGGGAAGGTAACCAAATGATACTGCGGTCCGATCCTGCACCGCAAGAAGATGGAACCTCCTTGGTACAACAAATCTCCTATACCTTACATGAAGATGGCAGTATTCGCCAACTTTGGGAGGTATTTAAAGGGGACAATTCAGTTAATGTGCTTTTTGATGGGGTTTACAGAAAAAAAATATAGTGCGCTTCAGAAGGGTATAAAAATTGAACTAAGGAAATAAAAAAACCGGCCACTACACCGGTTTTTTAAACTAACTAACTCAAAAATACTAACTCAAATAATACGGGTATAAAAATATTTTTTTATGCCATTCTGCGGTACACTCACTATTATTAGACTGTTACCTTAGATGGACTTATGTAGCTAACGGAAATAGGATTAATTTATTGCAATATCTTTTATACAAAAAGTAAATTTTGTATTTAAAATATTGATTATGATAAAGTTAGAAGTAAAATTGACAGGTTACCGGCATAGAAACCTTCCTTAGCTGCCGTAATAGGCGGAGATCAGGGCTTCCGTTTCTTCTCTTGATTTAAAGACATCAAAGGTCTTGCCCTGTGTGCGAAGGGCTCCTAAAGCATTCGCAAATTGAGCTGCTTTAACAGGATCACTGTAGACGGCAAAACCATAGGCTAATCCGCCGGCAAAAGAATCCCCACATCCAGTGGTATCTACCACATGATCCACATAGACAGATTTCACAAACTGTTTTTTGATCTCATTGCCTTCTTTGGTATAAAAAACACAACCTTTGGCATCTAGGGTTACATAAAAGAATTTTACGCCTTTCTTCAGTACATAAGCAGCCATCTCATCTAAATGCTCCGTTCTTTCTTCATCATAACTGGTCATTTCTTCGGCGGAATACTCTCGCTTAAACCAGCATGCTTGTGATTCTTCCAGGTTCATTTTTAATACATCTATGTATTTCAACCATTCATCCATATCTACCCAGAATTTTCGGTAACGATCACCTGTCATTCCCATGGAGGTAGTTGGCCCATGTGCGTCAAAAACCACTAACCCTTTCCTTTTCTTCTTTATAAATTTTAAGGTTCTGATAGATATCTCAAAGTCGGTAATAGGAATGAATACATAGGCATCCATTTCCTCTATATCCTTTATGTCCCTGGGTACAATAGGTCTCATACAGGCCGTTTGGCGCTCCAAACGGTTGTTCTGGTCTATGAATTTCAACTCAATAACGGTGCCTCTGTCATGTTTGCTGGAAACATAGGTAGTATCAATATTGGTGTAAGGTTTGAGGAGTTCCAGAATATTCTGATAATCCACCTTATGAACATGAGATACAGGATATACCGTACCATCATTTCCGAATAGTTTAGCAAGGGCTATAACGGGGTGTGTTACACAGCCATATTTTTTAATGGTCTCCCCATGATGCGTTACAATGGTGTCTCTTGGAATCGGACCTAGTACGGCTATTTTTGTCATATAAATCGGTATTCAGTAATGTATATCGAACCTATGTACGTCCGTTGCCTACATCATGGCATTCTCTTTGAATAAAGGAGTAATTTATGAAAAATAAACGAAGCAAAGAATAAAAAGCCTGAGGACAACAATTTCTCTCTAATTGTAAAGCAATTAAGAAAAGATGACAGTCTTATTGTTGTAAACCATTGTTTTCCTATTTACATGAAGTTGAACTGCCCTGGAAAGAACAATTTTCTCCAGATCACGTCCTTTATCTACAAAGTTATGCACCTTATGAACATGAGACACCCTGGCAGTATCTTGTTCAATTATGGGACCCGCATCTAATTCTTCTGTAACATAATGACTGGTAGCGCCAATGATCTTAACGCCCCTGTCAAAAGCGGCATGATAGGGTTTTGCGCCGGCAAAGGCCGGTAGAAATGAATGATGTATGTTGATGATCTTATTCGGGTATTCCTCAATGAGGGTTGAACTAACTATCTGCATGTACCGCGCAAGCACAATAAAGTCGACCTCATGTTCTTTCAATAATTCGAGTTGTTTTGCTTCGGCCTCTGTTTTGGAGCCTTTTGTCACAGGGATGTGGTAAAAAGGAATATCGAACTGTGTGCCAATATATTTTAAGTCATCATGATTGCTTATAATAAATGGGATCTCTACCTTCAATTCACCCGAATAGTATCTGCTCAAGAGGTCGTATAAACAATGATTGTACTTACTTACAAACAGCGCCATTCTGGGTTTCTCGTCCCCAAAGTGAACACTCCATTCCATTTGATATGTACGGGCTATACGCTTGTCAAATTCATCTTTCAAATCGGTTTCAACATTGTGTGTATCTGCAAACTCGCTTTCTAGTCGCATGAAAAATACCCCTGCCTCTTTGTCTACATGCTGATCCAGATAAACAATATTTCCTCCTCCTTCCTGGATGAAACTAGTTACCGTACTGATGATGCCGGTCTGGTCCGGGCAATTAATTAGAAAGGTTGCTTTCAAGGGTCAATGCTTTATGGACGTAAAATTAGTACAATTGCCTCCACACCCAAATACCCATAAGAATATTATAAAATTCGAAATGTAAATCAATATTTTTTGCATTTATCGTAAATTGCAGCCTTGAAAAGGACTGTTTATTAGAAATGGAGCAAACTAAACCATATATCCCGAAGAATAAGATCAGAATCGTTACTGCGGCTTCACTATTTGATGGCCATGACGCCGCCATCAATATTATGCGGCGTATAATACAATCAACCGGGGTAGAGGTGATCCATTTAGGACATGATCGTTCTGTTTCAGAAGTTGTGAATTGCGCAATTCAGGAAGATGCCAACGCCATTGCCATGACCTCCTATCAAGGGGGACATAATGAGTACTTCGCCTATATGTACGATCTTCTTCAGGAACGGGGTGCAGGACATATAAAGATCTTCGGTGGAGGGGGAGGTGTAATTTTACCAAAGGAAATAGAAGCTTTGATGAACTACGGGATCACCCGTATCTATTCCCCTGATGATGGCAGAACAATGGGCTTACAGGGAATGATAAATGACCTGGTAAGACAATCTGACTACCCAACACCTCCCTTGGTGCTGCCAAAAGGGAAGAAGTTGTTAACCTCGTTGAAGGATAAGGATATCACCACCATAGCCCGCCTTATTAGTTTGGCAGAGAATGATCACCAGGCCTTTGAGGTTCATTATGAAGCGTTGCCCGCTAATAGAAAAAAGGTACCCGTTCTTGGAATTACCGGAACCGGGGGAGCAGGAAAATCTAGCCTGGTAGATGAACTGGTACGTCGATTTTTATATGATTTTCCGGATAAGACCATAGGACTTGTGTCTGTAGATCCCTCTAAACGAAAGACCGGAGGTGCGCTGCTTGGAGATCGTATAAGAATGAATGCCATCAATAATGACAGGGTATACATGCGTTCGCTGGCAACCCGACAGTCGAATCTTGCGCTTTCCAAATATGTTGGAGATGCGTTAAATATTCTTCAACAGGCAGAATTCGATCTTCTCATACTCGAAACCTCAGGAATAGGACAGTCTGATACCGAGATCGTGGAGCACAGCGATATGTCACTTTATGTCATGACGCCAGAATTTGGCGCGGCCACCCAGTTGGAGAAAATAGACATGCTCGATTTTGCAGACCTGGTAGCCATAAATAAGTTCGATAAGCGAGGTGCTTTGGATGCAATACGTGATGTTCGCAAGCAATATATGCGGAACAATAATCTTTGGGATATAGATCAGGAGAAGTTGCCTATTTACGGGACCATTGCCTCTCAGTTCAATGATCCGGGAATGAACAGCCTCTATAAAGCGGTTATGCAGCAATTGGAGGAGAAAACGGGAGCGGAACTGCATTCACAATTTACTGTGGCCCTTGAGGAGCCGGAGAAACGTTTCATTATTCCCCCTGCCAGAACGCGCTATTTATCTGAGATCGCCGAAGCAAACAGAGGGTACGATCAACAAGTTGACATGCAAAGCAGTACGGCCCAAACACTTTATGGGGTCTATAAAACCATCCTGTCACTGGTTTCCGGATCGGAAACTGAAAACAAAGAAGCTGCCCATCCTTATTTAATAGAAGCAGGTTTGGATGAAGAATCACTTCTAAAGAATATTGCCGATGAAAAGAAGGACTTTTTGAAACTTCTTATCTCAGAGTTTAACAAAATTAAATTAAACCTTGATCCGTATCACTGGCAAACGATCCTTCAATGGGCATCTAAGGTACAGCGTTATAAAGAATCGGTGTACCAATTTAAGGTGCGTGATAAGGTTCTGGAGATTGAGACCCATACAGAATCCCTGTCCCATCTGAAGATTCCAAAAGTGGTCTTACCCAAATACCAGGCCTGGGGGGATCTGTTGCGATGGTCCTTACAAGAGAATGTTCCTGGGTCTTTTCCGTACACAGCAGGACTTTATCCATTTAAACGTACCGAAGAAGATCCTACCCGAATGTTTGCGGGAGAAGGTGGGCCAGAACGCACCAACAGGCGATTCCATTACGTTAGCCTGGACATGAAGGCAAAACGACTTTCTACGGCCTTTGATTCAGTTACCCTTTATGGTCATGATCCAGGGGAGCGCCCTGATATTTATGGGAAGATCGGGAATGCTGGGGTTTCTATCTGTTGCCTTGATGATGCAAAAAAGCTCTACTCCGGTTTTGATCTGTCAGACCCCATGACCTCCGTGAGTATGACCATTAATGGTCCGGCACCCATGCTCCTGGCATTTTTCCTGAATGCAGCCATTGATCAGAACTGCGAAAAGTATATTAAAGAACAGGGACTTGAGAAAGAGATTACCGCCAAGGTTCAGGAATTATTGAAGGATAACAAGGAAGGCCAGCCAGAATACGCTGGCACCTTGCCTAAAGGCAATAACGGGCTTGGATTAATGCTCCTTGGTGTTACCGGAGATCAGGTATTGCCGGCCGATGTCTATGAGACCATAAAGAACAGGACCTTAAAAGAAGTGCGGGGAACGGTACAGGCAGATATTCTAAAGGAAGATCAGGCGCAGAACACTTGTATTTTCTCTACCGAATTTGCCTTGCGTCTTATGGGAGATGTGCAAGAATATTTCATTCAAAACAAGGTCCGAAATTTTTATTCAGTATCTATTTCGGGATACCATATTGCTGAGGCTGGTGCCAATCCGATCACCCAGTTGGCCTTCACGCTTTCTAACGGATTTACCTATGTGGAATACTACCTTAGCAGGGGAATGGATATCAATAAATTTGGACCTAATCTGTCCTTTTTCTTTTCCAACGGTATAGATCCGGAATACGCGGTCATAGGCCGTGTGGCCAGGAAGATCTGGGCGAAAGCCATGAAGGAAAAGTACGGTGCCGATCCCAGGGCACAGATGCTCAAGTATCATATACAAACCTCAGGAAGGAGTCTTCATGCGCAGGAGATCGATTTCAATGATATCAGAACTACACTTCAGGCTCTTTATGCTATCTATGATAATTGTAACTCTTTACATACAAACGCCTACGATGAGGCCATTACCACGCCTACAGAAGAATCTGTAAGACGTGCCATGGCCATTCAGTTGATCATCAATAAAGAACTTGGACTGGCCAAAAATGAAAATCCAATTCAAGGGTCATTCATCATAGAGGAACTTACAGATCTTGTGGAAGAAGCTGTCTTAATAGAATTTGATCGTATCACAGAACGCGGAGGCGTCTTGGGTGCCATGGAAACAATGTATCAGCGTTCTAAGATACAGGAAGAAAGCCTGCATTATGAAACCTTAAAACACAACGGTGAATACCCTATTATTGGGGTGAACACATTTTTGAGTTCCAAGGGGTCGCCTACCATACTTCCGGCTGAGGTTATAAGAGCCACTGAAGAGGAGAAGCAAGTACAATTAAAGACATTGAAACGCCTTAAAACACAACACAAGAAAAAGGCGAAGAAGAGACTGCAGGAATTACAGGAGTGTGCCGTTCACAATGAAAATATCTTTGAGAAACTTATGGAGGTCTCTAAATACTGCTCTTTAGGACAGATCACCCAGTCACTTTTTGAAGTGGGAGGGCAGTATAGACGAAACATGTAGCGAACGAACTTACAACTTGTGCGCGTTGGTAAGGCTGCGAATAAAATGTGAAATTGAAGTAGGATACTCCTAGCCGAGATATTCTCTGAAATTCCAGGTCTCAGAGTGCTTGTTGTAATGAGCAATGGATCTGCGCCATTTTTTGAATGATCTTCTGAAAATCCTGATCTCCCGTCGTAAAAGATGCAAGTATTCCTTTTCACGAACTCCGTCTTGTTCCAGACCATTGATATAGGCACTGATATTGCGAATCATGATACCGATAAAAGTGGCGCTTTTCATTCTATCGCTTATAGAATCTGATGTTTCAGCCCGTGCTATTTGTTGCGGGATCAAAACGGCATCCGTCAGCAAGGAGTCTGCAATATGATCACGCAGACTTTGAGATTGGTACAAGGTGAGCATATTTTTATTGTAGGTAACAAAAGAAGCAAGTTCTCTGCTCAGGGTACAAAGATCTAACGCTTTTTGGTAGACCGGTAAGGATCCAAGATTTTGGTGGGACATGATTTTCTTTCAGCAATTTAATTACCTTAAAATTAGTGGCTATTTGTCGCAATACACTTTAAATTATAAAGAGATATTGTATATTTGCTTTATAAAATAAGTAATACGTAGTTAAAAAATTTGAAATCAGCGATAGATCATCTTAACTGGGGAATATTACAAGCCCTACAGGAAAATTCCCGTGAATCCTTTGCCAGTATTGGCAGGAAGGTAGGACTTACGCCACCTGCTGTTGCCGAACGTGTTAAAAAGATGGAAGATCTTGGGATCATAGATGGCTATTACGCCAGAGTGTCGCACGCCATGGCAGGGTATCAATTAAAAGCCATTATCACATTAAAAGCTTTTATGGGGAAGTTAAAACCTTTCCTCGAATTGGTAGTTACCCTGGATGAAGTTGTGAATTGTTACAGGATCACAGGTAATGAGAATATTATAATGGAAGTGGTTTTACGGGACCAGTTCCATCTCGAAAAATTCATTGACAAGTTGATTCTGTATGGAGAGACCAGAACACATATAATTTTATCTGATGTGGTGGCCGATGCTCCAATAAAAAAACGAAAGGGATAAGAAATATTGTTTACTTTAGAGAATGGAGTCTGTATTTTGACAGCTTTGTGGATTGAAAGTGCCAGAGATAGGGTGAAAGAACTGCTTTTTACAAGTTATAATTTTATTTTGGCCAGATTTTTGAGGAATAGATTGCTATGAAAAAAATGTTTCTTCTGTTTATAATGATCGCTTTTGGCGGTCTTTTCCTGCTTCAGGGACAAGAGATTCTCTTAAAGAAAGGGGTAGTTCAGGACTCTGTCAGAATAAATGATTCCATTCCGGAAACCTTTGTCATTTATCTACCTACCAGGTATGAGCCATCGAGTAAATGGCCTGTTATATTTGCCATGGACATGCAGGGTAAGGGGAAACAGGTATTACATATGTTCCGGGAGGTTGCTGAAAAGGAAGGCTACATCATAGCGGCTTCCAATGATATTCACGATAGTCTTTCCATAGTACAAAACACGCTGATCGCAAGGCGGATGTTCAATACCATATACAGTTTGTTCCCCATTCATAAGCAACGTTCGTATACTGCGGGATTTGGAAATGGGGGTAAGTTTGCCTCCATCATACCTTCTATTATAAGACCCATTGAAGGCGTTATTTCCATTGGGTCCGGTATCGCGTATAAAGAGCTTATAGATCCTAAAAACCCATTTCAATTTGTTGGAATTGTAGGTAGATCTGATTTTAATTTCAATGACCTGTCTGAAGAACAAAGTATGAATCCTACGGTCAAGAAAGCGCTAGATAAACGGGGGTTAAATAATTATTTGCTGGTCTTTCAGGGCGGGAGAGAATGGCCATCTGGCACTTACATTCAACGAGCGGTGGAGATTCTTACACTCAAATCCATGAATAAGAAGCATATCCCAAAAGACTCTGCTTATATAACCAGTATTTACAATCGGGATTTTGCCACTTTAAATAAATTGGCATCATTGAATGACTATTTGGGAACAATTTACTTGGGTAATGAAATGTTAGCCAAGTTCAGGGGATTGCTACAATTAGATCAATTAAAAAAACGGGTAAAATTATTCTCCAAAGAGAAGGAATACGCTATACAGATTAGAAAACAAAATCGCATTTTCCAAAAAGAATTCTTTATCAGAAATGATTATGACTACAATTTAAATGATGATGTACTTACCTTGAATTACAATAACCTTGGGTGGTGGAATTATCAAATGAGTGAGATCAAAAAATACAGGGAGAGTACAGACCCGTTCGAAAAGGAGATGGGAATTAGACTTTTAGGATTCCTAAATGCTTTGATTGAAGACAATATTAATTTGGAACTGGCTCAGAATCCCGTAAATGAGGAAGCGCTAAGTTATTTATGGATGGTAAAGACCATTACGGCGCCCATGGAATTTGAAAATTACCTTAACATCATTTCGGATAGCGCAAAATATGAAGATTTTGGAACTGCCTTATTCTATCTGGAAGAATTATTAAAGAAGGGCTTTAAGGACAAGGTTGTGCTGTATTCGTTGAAAAATACAGCCTTACTCCGAATAACCCCCGAATACAATAAGATCATAGATAAATACCTGAAAGACGCGCGCTACGATATTATTGAAGAATAAGGGAAGGTGCCTGCTCCAGATCCCATTGTAATACCAAGCCTTTTGCCAATGAATCGGCGATCCCTTTAGCATATGGATATTGACATAGATTAAGCCCTGCCTCATAATGTATTAAAGGACCGTAAAACCAAATGACTAATTAAAGAATAATGGCCGGTTTCCTTCTATAAAACTGATTAAGGCTGTCTAAAAAATTCCTAATTTGTACTTTTGACATTAAATAGGATTATGATACATAGCATTCGGACAAGGAGGATTATGCTGGGCTTGATATTGTTAATATCGGGCTGTGGCGATGGGAAAAAGTACCATGATGAGCAGCAGATTATAGCAGAGCTTTCATCGAATGATGACCTTGCTTCAATTATGGAATTTCAAAGTGATTTGAACAAAGAATTTTCGGATCCGGAGACTTCTCCTTTGCCAGATCGATATAGAAAAGACTTCAATGGCCTAGACTTTTTCAAGCCAGATACATCCTACAGGGTACAAGCCTTATTTACGAGAACCCCGGATGCTACCCCTTTTTTAATGCCTACCAGTACGGACCGGATGTCTAAGGAAGTGGTATTTGGAATAGTATCCTTTCAACTAAAAGGAAACTCTTACCAATTGGAGGTATACCAAAATGAAGACTTAAAAGAAGAGGAGAGTTATGAAGACTACCTGTTTCTACCTTTTACAGATGCTACCAATGGAAATGAGACTTATGGAGGAGGCCGATATATTGATCTTGAGATTCCTGAAGGGGATCAAATTATAATCGATTTCAATAAGGCCTATAATCCCTATTGCACCTACAATAAAAAATATTCCTGTCCTATTGTGCCTAGCCAAAATGCGCTGGATATAGAAATATATGCCGGGGTAAAGGCATTTAAATAGGACCATAAAAAAACCCCGGTAAAATTACCGGGGCTTAATCAACTCAACGAACTAAACAAAACTAATAATAAGAGCTTAAAAAGAATATATTGCTGCTAGTACAAAGGATGACAGACTTTTCATTGAAGCACCATCCGAATCTAAGAAGGCATCATCAGATGCGTTGTCTAAACGAAGTTCTGGTTTTATAACCAAATCACCTATGGTTGCGCTACCAGTTAAGGTTAGTGCCAACACACTAGAATCTTCAAGACCTGTTCCGATGGCGCCAAAATCTCCTGTCTCAATAAAATACTCACCTCTAAGGCCTAAAGTAAAGGTATCTGAAGTTTTATACTGGGGATATAAGGCTCCACCTGCGAATCCGGTATCATTGGCGCCATCAAAGTAAGCGGCATTGATCCCAAGGTAAAACTCTTCGCTTAGGTCAAAACCTCCGGTATAATCTATTTCGAAATTACCATCATCAGCAATTAGATTCAAATACTGACCGCTATACCCTACCTGAGCTCCGTAGGCATATTTTCCATTCGGATTAAACTCTGTTATGTCTGTAGGATTCATGACTGCCAACATTAATGACCAATCACTGCCCAGGTCAAAATCGGCTTTAAGTCCGGTGTGGCTAAATGGCCCGTATGAGAAAAGATAAGAGGTGCTGTAATTGAAATTACCTGCAGGTGAGATCACCTCATAACCAAGGAAGGTATTAAAGTTTCCAAAGGTTAGGGTTATCTTATCACTTACGTTCCAATAAACATATAATTGGTTCACAATATTTCCGGTAGCCGAGTAAAGGGGTGATGCAAAAATGGCATCCGTACCTCGAGGTCCAAAAACAAGATCGGCAACAAAACCAACATCCTCTCCTTCATAGTTTGCAATTACATTGGCCATCCCAAGAGCAAAGCCTGGTAAATTTGCAAAGGAGCTACCCGGAGCTGAATAATTGGCGCCAGAATTGGCTGAATTCAGATTGGCCCTGTAATAGGCATCTACTGTTCCGCTAATACTGAATTTCTTCTCTTCTGCGGCTTCTTCTTCCTGCGCAACAACTGCTAATGTATTGATGAACAGAAAAAGAAATAATAATTTTTTTACGTACTTTGTATTTATAATCGTTTTCATATTTCAATGTTTGTGATGTCCTGTTAAAAGGACGTTAGTAACTAATTTTAGCTGAAAATTTTGAAAAGGTTATGAACGGAGTGTTCTGCAAAACGCTCCGTTCTTTATATATTAATGTTGGTTCATTCTAAAGTCAGAATAGGCATCCATCCCATGTTCATGAAGATCCAGACCTTCCAATTCTTCTTCCTTGGACACTCTGATACCTACCGTCTTCTTTAAGGTATAGAATATAATAAAGGCAGATAGCGTACAGAAAGTTGCGGCGGCACCTACACCTGCTAATTGGTATAAGAACTGGTCGCCCCCGGCTTTGGCACCAAAGATACCAACAGCCAGTGTTCCCCACATTCCACAGATAAGATGGACAGTAACGGCTCCTACAGGATCATCTAATTTTATTTTATCAATAAAGGCTACCCCTAGCACAATGATGAATCCGGCAATAAGGCCAATTAGTACCGCCTCGTTAGGAGACATAAGATCTGCCCCCGCGGTAATACCTACCAAGCCTCCAAGAATACCGTTCAGGAACATAGTGAGATCCAGATTTTTGTACATTATGGTAGACAGTATAAGAGATCCAACCCCGCCAGCGGCAGCGGCTAAACTTGTAGTTACCAAAACCAGTGAAGTGAGTTCGGGATCACCGGATAGCACGGAACCACCGTTAAATCCGAACCATCCTAACCAAAGGACCAGCACACCTGCGGTTGCCAGCGGAATATTATGGCCCGGTATTGCCTGTGCCTTACCTTCATCACTGAATTTACCGATCCGGGCTCCTAATAGATAGATCCCTATAAGTGCTCCCCAGCCTCCTACGGAGTGTACAAGGGTAGAGCCGGCAAAATCATAAAAACCTTCTTCTCCGCCTAGAGTGGAAAGGAATCCACCTCCCCATTGCCACGACCCTACTATTGGATATACCAACCCTACGTAGATCAGTGTAAAGATCATAAAAGGGCCAATTTTCATTCGTTCAGCAACTGCCCCCGAAACAATTGTTGCGGCTGTAGCGGCAAACATTCCCTGAAAGAGGAAGTCGGTCCACCATGTATAACCGCCATCTGCATATTCAGGGGTCATGCCATTTTCAGGAGCGCCAATCCCGAATCCTGCAAAATCTAGGATACCCGAAGAGCCCTCGGCAAAACCAGGGTACATTAGGTTAAACCCACCAATATAGTACATCAATAACCCTACGGTTATAATAAAGATGTTCTTAAATAAAATATTGATGGTGTTCTTTTGTCTTGTCAGCCCTATTTCCAAAAAGGCGAAACCGGTATGCATGAAGAATACCAGTGCGGTACAAATCATCATCCATATATTGTTAGCTGTAAATAATCCTGCTTCCATTTTTCAATAGTTGTTTGTTAGTTATTTTCTTTTTTTAATTAATTGATACCCTCGTATCCATTCTCTTTGGTTCGTATCCGGTATGCCTCCAAGACGTCTGAGATAAAGATCTTTCCATCGCCGACATTTCCGGTATACGCAGAATCCAGAACGGTCTTTACGGTTTTTTCCAGGAAATCATCCGAAACTACGATCACTAAATACCGTCTCTGTATGTCTGTTGTACTATAAGAGATGCCTCTGTATACATGTCCTTGTTGTTCATTTCCAACTCCGGTAACATCCCAATAGCTAAAGAAGTTCACTTCAATTTGATGAAGCGCTTTTTTTACATCATCAAATTTTGATTTTCTAATAATTGCTTCTACTTTTTTCATTGTATTAGTTTATTGTTGATGGGCCGAAAGTATATTAAATAAAATAACCCCTAAAAAAATAGGGGTATATTTCTTTATTTTTATCAGTTTATTAATATATACCCCTAAAAAATTAGGGTATGATATTCAAAAGATAATTATTTGTCTATATGATTTTTGTGTAGGACACTTTTAACATCTGCTGTAGGAAACTGTTAATTTATGGATCATCAATAAGGGAAAGACTAGGATATTTCCTTAACAATGAGTGTTAGAAGAGGTTGGTTCAGAAGATTTTTGAAAGCCAAAGGCCAAAGGCTACTGCAAGAATGCCTACTACTATACTACTTACAGTGTACAAAAGAAACGAAGTGATCTGTCCTTCCCGCAGCATGCCGTAATTCTCGAGTGCAAAGGAAGAAAAGGTGGTAAATCCACCACAAAAACCAATAGTAATAAATAGGATAGTGTTATTACTAAGGGATGTTGATTTGGCAGAGAACCCTAAGATTATCCCAATGATCAAACATCCTATGATGTTTACGCCAAAGGTTCCAAGAAAAAAGTTGGTAGTATAAGGATTCAATGTTTTGCTTAGAAGGTAACGAAGGCTGCTACCCATTCCACCTCCCAGGAATATCAGCAAAAATTGTTTCATTTCCTAAAGATAGGAATCTAAATGGCTTTTTTGAATTCTGAAGATGACAAATCTAATGGATAGACCTTGTCTGTGGCATCCTGAGATTTGTCCTTTGATAAATCGTTTTGTCTTTGGCCGTTGGTAACAATACTAAAGGATAATAAGGCAGCATTGATCAGAACCAAAACAAAGAAAATGGTAAAAAAGGTTGTCATTTATCGGTTTTCTTTGATTGTATAACGCAAAAGTACTTGTTTTCTTGTAGTATACGAACGAAATCGATTATAAGTTGTGAGAATGGTGATTTTTGTGGTGTAGACAAAATAATTGTTAATTTTTAAGCCATTCCTTAAGAATAAAAAGAATAATTATGAATACTATAAATACAATACCTACCCATTTAACTCCTTTATAGTTTTTTGAATGTAATTTTTTGTCTTTTTTGTAAGAAAGGAAGATAACTAGCGCAAAAACTATCACAAAAATGGCTGCGAAAATTAATTGTCCCGTACTAAACATATGTATATTTTAGCGCAAAACTACATTAAAAAGACATAGCATGAAAAACAAGATAGATGCCGTTGCTCAGTTTCATCATTCTTTTGGATTAGGGGTAGCCGAGGAACCGAGGGCCAATTTAGGTAGTGCAAAGAATCAGCTCCGATTTAATCTGATGGATGAAGAAAATAAGGAATATTATGAGGCTGCTGAAAATAATGATCTGGTTGAGGTAGCAGATGCTTTGGGTGACATGTTATACATATTATGTGGTACCATTTTAGAACATGGAATGCAGCATATTATTGAAGAGGTTTTTGAAGAGATTCAGCGGAGTAATATGAGCAAGTTAGGTGCCGATGGTCAACCCATCTACAGGGAAGACGGTAAGGTATTAAAAGGGCCGGACTACTTCAAACCCAATATTAAAGGGATACTAGATAAATAAAAGGGTTCCTTCCAAGAGTATTCTCTACATACGAAAAACGCAAACCAATTATTATAATACCTGGTAACGCCAATTGAATGGATCTTCAGCACGGTTATACTGAATATCCGTAATACGTTTCTTTAGATGATCTGCGTAACTGTTTTCAATTTCCGGGAGCATATAATCTTTATCCCTGTGACCAAAACCCGAAATGGGTGAAATTACAGCAGCAGTACCTGCCCCAAACATTTCTTTGAGACTGCCATTCTTGGATGCCGCTACCAATTCCTCTACCCTGATCTTGCGGATCTCTACAGGAAAATCTTCAGATTTCGCTAGTTCTATTACGCTTTTACGCGTAACCCCATCGAGGATTCGATCGCTCACAGGACTTGTAAGCAAGGTGTCATTTATGCGCACAAAGATGTTCATGGCGCCGGCCTCTTCAATATACTCATGGGTATTGTCATCTGTCCATACAACTTGCTGATATCCCTTCTCTATGGCCAGTTGGGTAGGGTAGAATTGACCGGCATAGTTTCCTCCTGCTTTGGCGTATCCCACTCCACCATTAGCGGCCCTCGAATATTTTTCTTCTATCAAAACCTTTAATTTTCCCGAAAAATAAGGTCCTGAAGGGGCACAGGCAATAATGAATTTATATTGGTCAGCAGGAGAGGCATGTAATCCTGTACCCGATGCAAAGATAAAAGGACGAATGTATAAGGAGCTGCCTGGAGTGGTTGGGATCCAATCTTTCTCCACTTGCAATAGCGTCTTCAATCCTTCCATAAAGATCTCCTGGGGGAGTTCCGGTATAGAGATCCTTTTTGATGAAATATTTAGTCTTTTTTGATTTTCTTCCGGTCTAAAGAGCCAGATATGGCCATCTGTGTCTTTGTATGCTTTCATTCCTTCAAAAACAGATTGTCCGTAATGAAATATTTTAGCCGCCGGATCTAACGTAATCCCTTGATATGGAACTACACGAGGTGAATGCCAAGTTCCATTTGAATAATCGCATACCAGCATATGATCTGAATATACTTTGCCAAAAGGAAGGTTAGAAAAATCTACCTGAGAAATTTTTGACGTTTTAACTTTTTCAACAGTAATGTTCGTGACCTTGGTCTCCATCCTCTTAGTTTTACATATCAAAATTAAACATTTATGCACTCTTGTTCCTTCTTTTTTAACTGAAAAATCCTCAGTTTTGTAGAGTAATCTTAAATCATATATAAAATGAAAGGATTTAACATAATCATTGTGGTCTTTCTTATTCTTGGAAGCTGTAAACAACAAAATTCTCAAACTGAAACTGAAGAAATAGTTGCTGCGACGGAAGAAAAGGAGCTTTTCGGGGAATCATTCAACTCAGATAATGTTATGAAAGAATCGGAAATAGCCCGGGCTTTTCAAGAACTGGGAGAAACAGATACCCTTACGACGGCTTTTTCTGCTGTGGTAACCGACGTATGCAAGTCTAAAGGATGTTGGATGAAGGTTGATCTGGGTGACGGACAGGAAACCATGGTAACTTTCAAGGATTATGGGTTTTTTGTGCCAAAAGATATTGTAGGAAGTCAGGTGGTGCTTAGCGGGAAAGGGTTCATCGAAAAAATGAGTGTAAAAGAACAACAACACTTTGCAGAGGACGGAGGAGCATCTGAAGAAGAGATCAATAAGATCACTACGGAAAAAGCGACCCGAAGTTTTATTGCGACCGGGGTGATCTTAGAGCAATAGGTTGAAGCGTACCATAATAACCACGGCTGATGGGTCTAAGACTATTCATTTAGAGGCCTGGAATGAGCAGTACCATTCAAAACATGGGGCCATACAAGAAGCCTATCACGTATTTGTGGATCATGGATTATCCGCGATCAAAAGGGACCATATTTCCATTCTGGAGATAGGTTTTGGCACGGGACTAAATGCTTTCATCACTTTATTGGAAGCTAGAAAAAAGGGACTGCAAATAGACTATACCGGAGTAGAGAAGTATCCGGTAAGTATAACCGAGTTAGATCAATTGAATTATATTTCTGAACTCAAGGCAGAAGAGTGTAGAGAACTCTTTACGTCATTGCACAGCTCTTCCTGGAACTCAGAAACAGCGATCACACCTTACTTCAGGCTTTGCAAACAACAAAAGGATTTTAGCGAGATCAAAGATGTGCAATTATTCGACCTTGTGTATTTTGATGCATTTGGCGCAAGGGTTCAGCCTGAATTATGGACGGAAGGTATTTTTCATAGTATGTTTAACTCTTTAAGAAAGGGTGGTAAACTGGTAACATATGCCGCGAAAGGAAGTGTAAGACGCGCCATGTTAGCGGCAGGCTTCCATGTAGAGCGGCTTCCTGGCCCGCCTGGGAAGCGTGAAATGTTGCGAGCAACAAGAGTAAAAAGCTAGTACGCTTAGGATACCAATTTATAAGTGTTAAACAATATTGTTAAACCTAATATAAACCCTGATCATCTCCATCCCAAATCAAATATCTTTACAAAAAAAGAGTAGCATGAGCGTTTTGATCACCGGGGCCACAGGATTGATTGGCAAGGCTGTTACGCAGAAATTTAGGGAACGGAATATAGAGGTTCACTATCTTACCACCCGGAAAAGTAAAGTAACGAATGAGGAGGGTGTCAAAGGATTTTATTGGAACCCGGGGAAGGGAGAAATTGATATAAGATGTTTTGATGGCGTCACTGCAGTAATTAATCTGGCAGGAGCGACCGTCTCTCAACGCTGGACGAAGGCAAACAAAAAGAAGATCCTTTGCAGTAGGCTAGACAGCTTGCAAACGTTGAGAAAGGCCATTGAAGCTTTGGATACTAAAAATATTAGATCCTTTGTGTCCGCGTCGGCAATAGGTATTTATCCCAATTCATTAGACAGGTATTACACTGAGGATATAGCAGATGTAGATGAAAGTTTTCTGGGAGAGGTTGTTTCTAAGTGGGAACAGGAGATCAATGAATTTTCTAAATTTTCTTTTTCGGTTGCAGCCATTCGAATAGGCTTGGTACTTTCTGCAGACGGTGGTGCCTTGCCGGCCATGGCCAAACCTATAAAATCTTATGTAGGAGCTGCTTTTGGCAGCGGTGAACAATGGCAATCCTGGATTCATATCGATGACCTGGCAAGACAATTCCTTTTTGTTATTGAGCAGGAGCTGGAGGGTACCTTTAATGGAGTGGCACCAAATCCTGTGACAAATTCTAAACTTATCAAAGAGATCGCGGCCTTGTTGAACAGACCCTTATTGCTTCCTAACATCCCTCAAGGAATAATGCAACTGTTGCTTGGAGAGATGTCATACTTACTATTTGCAAGTCAAAGAGTGAGTAGTAAGAAACTTGAAGAAGAAGGGTTCGAATTCTATTACAAAAACATCTGCAACGCTCTGAGGAGTATCCTTGGCCCGGAGGAGGAGTCTAACAACATTTATCAAAAAGAATTCATTTAATTACCATTGTACATAACTCAGAAGAAAACATCCTGCCTGCAGGATGTTTTTTTGTGACATTTTGACATTTTTAAATAAATGGCAGTACTTTTGCCATCTTGAATTACACACCAAGAGGTATTGTTTGAATAAAACCTTCACAAATGAGTAAAAAGGATAGAATAGACGAAATAGAAGACACACTGTCTCAGGAGGAAGCCGTAATGAATGAAGAAGGAACGGATAGTATGCCAGAATCAAATGATGCATCTGAAGAAGAGTCTGCTTCGAAGGAAGAATTGCTGGAAATTGAATTACAAAAGGAAAAAGATAAATTCTTGCGCCTTTTTGCTGAATTCGAAAACTATAAAAAGAGGACATCCAAAGAAAGAATTGATCTTTTTAGAACGGCAGGTCAGGAAGTTATTTCTGCCCTATTGCCCATTTTAGATGATTTTGAAAGAGCCCTAAAAGAGCTCTCCAAATCTTCCGATAAGGATCTTTTTAAAGGTGTGGAACTTATTTACAACAAATTCAAAGAAACACTTAAGGCAAAGGGCCTTGAAGAAATAAAGGTAAAAGAAGGAGATAATTTTGATGCTGAGATCCATGATGCGATCACCCAAATTCCTGCCCCCAGTAAAAAACTAAAAGGAAAGATCATTGATGTGGTGGAAAAGGGATATCGCCTTGGAGATAAAGTAATTAGGCACCCAAAAGTGGTTGTTGGCAATTAAATAAGGGACATGAAGCAAGACTATTATGAAATTTTAGAGCTTAACAAATCTGCTTCTGCAGCTGAGATCAAAAAGGCCTATCGCAAGAAGGCCATACAGTACCATCCGGATAAGAATCCGGGAGATTCGAAAGCTGAAGAAATGTTTAAAAAGGCAGCCGAAGCCTATGAAGTCTTGAGTGATCCTGATAAACGTGCCAGATATGACCAATATGGCCACGCCGCATTTGAGGGTGGTGGCTTTGGAGGTGGAGGCATGAACATGGAAGATATTTTTAGTCAGTTCGGGGATATCTTTGGTAGTGCTTTTGGTGGGAGTTTTGGTGGCTTCGGAGGCTTTGGAGGTGGCGGTCAGCGACGCGTAAAAGGAAGCAACTTGCGGATCCGCGTAAAGCTTAGTTTAGAAGAAGTTGCCAATGGTGTTGAAAAGAAAGTAAAAGTAAGGCGTAAAGTACAAGCGCCGGGGGTTACCTACAAAACGTGCTCAGCCTGTAATGGCAATGGGCAAGTGACAAAGATCACCAATACCATACTGGGAAGAATGCAAACAGCAGCAACGTGTTCCAGTTGTAGTGGTAGTGGGCAAATAATAGATCAACGGCCGGCAGATGCAGATGCTCAGGGTCTGAAGATAGAGGAAGAAACCGTATCTATAAAGATACCAGCCGGAGTAGAAGAAGGGATGCAACTCAAGGTGAGTGGAAAAGGGAATGAGGCGCCTGGAAATAGCGTACCCGGGGATCTATTGGTGGCAATTGAAACCAAGGAGCACAGTACCCTCAAAAGAGAGGGTGACAACCTACATTATGATCTTTATATCAGTATCTCGGATGCCGTACTGGGGACCTCCAAAGAAATAGATACTGTAAGTGGAAAAGTCAGGATAAAATTAGAATCTGGAATTCAATCTGGTAAGATCTTACGATTACGTGGTAAGGGTATCAATAATATCAACGGGTATGGCAGCGGTGATCTTTTGGTACATGTAAACGTTTGGACACCAAAAGAATTAAACAAAGAACAGAGAGAGTTTTTTGAGAAAATGAATTCTCACGAAAATTTTGAACCTAAGCCTGAAAAATCTGATAAATCTTTTTTTGAAAAAGTAAAAGACATGTTTTCTTAGTTGAATTAGGATTTCTTTTTAAATAAAAAACGTATATTTGACCCGATATTGGGTAACCAATATTAATTTTCTTTTTCATAGCAATTTTTTTCCCATCCTTGATTCGTTGAGGGTGGGTTTTGCTTTTTTAAGGGATCAGCCTACATTCAGATAGCCTCCAATTTTCTACTTCCTTTGTATAGTTATATGAAAAATTGAATTGTAAGACCTGTTTCCAGCTATTTGCCCTTGATTTTTATATGCTGTAATTGCGATGAATTATAATTTTTAAACTCCAAAGTCTTTTCTTCCAATTCTATATCTTTGGAAAAATTGCTTACATGAATTCTATTTTGGTCGCCGAGCAGATTACAAAAAAATTCGGTCCTCATTTTGCACTAAAAAATGTCTCTCTGGAGATCCCAACAAACAGCATTTATGGGCTTTTAGGTCCAAATGGGGCGGGTAAGACCACCTTAATCAGGATCATTAATCAAATAACGTATCCGGATAGTGGTCATGTTCTTTTTAATGGGGAACCACTGAAGGCAGAACATATTTCCATGATTGGGTATTTGCCTGAGGAAAGGGGTCTCTATAAGAGTATGAAAGTAGGGGAACAAGCCTTGTATTTAGCGCAGTTAAAAGGTCTTTCGAAAGGAGAGGCTAAAAAGCGCTTGCTGTATTGGTTTGAACGGCTGGAAATTGGAGACTGGTGGAACAAAAAGATACAGGAACTTTCCAAGGGAATGGCTCAAAAGATCCAATTTATTGTAACGGTATTACATGAGCCTAAATTGCTCATCTTTGATGAGCCTTTCAGTGGGTTCGATCCTATTAATGCCAATATCATTAAAGAAGAGATACTGCAGTTAAAGGAACGTGGCACCTCAATTATATTTTCTACACATAGGATGGAATCTGTTGAAGAGATCTGTGAATATATCGCTTTGTTGCATAATGCTGAGAAGATCCTTGATGGAAAGCTTTCCGATATTAAGAGAAAGTACAAGAACAATATTTATAATGTTGGTATGGCCATACAGGATGGAGAAAAATTTATAAATGAACTTTCAGATTCGTTTCAGATAACATCTTCAGACTATGATAAGGCAGCAGCCCAATTGCAGTTTAAAATACAATTACCATCGGAAGATACACGTCCTCTTTTAGATCAATTGTCTTCCAGGGGCACTATCCATAATTTTGTGGAGACCATCCCATCAGCCAACGATATTTTTATAAAAACGGTGCAAAGCAAATCGGTCAATGAATAAATTAGGGTTGATTATAAAAAGGGAATACCTGGCAAAGGTGCGCAATAAGTCTTTTGTGATCATGACCTTTTTGAGTCCCATTTTAATGGTGGGCATGATAGTTCTCATCGCATACCTTACCAAGATCAATGACAGTGAGACCAGGGTGATCAGTGTGCTAAATGAAAGTTCGTTCTTTTCCACAGATTTTGGACCTGCTAAGAGCACTTCATATGTTATTTTAAAGGATCTTAGCCTGGAAGAAGCCAAAGATTCTACCCTGGCCTTAAACTTTTACGGACTTCTCTATATTCCAGAAGGAGAAACCGTTGTAGAGGTATCTAAAAGTGCTTATTTCTTTACTAAAGAAGCTCCAAATTCTAATGTTTTATCAAAGCTCGATGGAGTATTTCAGGAACGTTTGCGACAAGAAAAATTGGTAGATCTTGGTGTTTCTGCTCAGGAGTTTGAGGATATTGATTCTGGATTTCAACTTCAAACAGAAACCTTTGAAGGGGAACAAAATTTAAAGGGGATCAATGAAATAAAAGCCTTTATTGGAGGCGGATTTGGGTATTTGATAATGATGTTTATTATTATTTATGGTGGTTTTGTGATGAGGAGTGTGATTGAGGAAAAAACCAGTAGAATCATAGAAGTGATCATATCTTCTGTAAAACCTTTTCAACTGATGATGGGCAAGATCATTGGCACTTCGCTAGCCGGCCTTACGCAGTTTGCGATCTGGATTTTTTCTGCTTCCCTATTACTCCTGGTCGTAATGTCTTTTCTAGGCCTGGACACCTCCGGCATTCAAAATACTGCTGTTTTACCAGGTTCTGCGGCTAACGGATTGGCAGCAATGCCTACCGAGGTTAGTGAAATGCAATTATACGCCAATGAGCTCTTTCAAATTCCATGGGCCATGCTCATCTTCTTTTTTATGATCTATTTTATTTTAGGATATCTTATTTTCAGCTCTATTTATGCCGCAATAGGAGCGGCCGTTGATAACGAGACAGACACACAGCAATTTATATTTCCGATCATTTTACCATTAATTTTGGCTATTTATGTCGGATTCTTTTCTGTTTTTGGGAACCCACACGGGCCCATAGCTGTCGGCTTTTCACTTTTTCCCCTTACCTCCCCTATAGTAATGCTTATGCGTCTGCCCGGAGGAATAGGAGAGGGGGGCGTGCCCATTTGGCAATTGATCCTTTCCATTACCTTATTGGTTGGAACCTTTATAGGGATCGTTTGGCTGGCAGCAAAGATCTACAGGGTTGGTATCCTGATGTATGGTAAAAAGCCGAGTTATAAGGAATTATTTAAATGGTTAAAATACTGAGATGGAAAAGCTAAAGGAACTTTTATCAAAATTCAATGACATCCTGTCTTTTCAGATCTATGACAGTGAAAATATACACATAACCATTGGTACTTTTCTGAGTATTGTGATCGCGGTTATTATCGTAACCTATTTACTGCGTATCATCCACAACGTTGTGGTAAAAAAATTACCTGAGTCTGACAAAAACAAGTTCGTAAGCATATTTTCCTTTTTAAAATACCTTTTTTACATACTTGTCATAATTGTGATCCTCCATACTTCCGGAGTAAATCTTACGGTCCTCCTAACCGCTTCAGCGGCATTATTTGTTGGATTAGGTTTTGCGCTTCAAAACCTTTTCCAGGATATAATTTCTGGAATTCTTATGATACTGGACCAATCTATTCATGTTGGGGATATCATAGAAGTAGATGGCAAGGTGGGTAAGGTGTTCGAGATACGTTTGAGGAGCACAAGGGCCATTACCAGGGATGACAAAGTGATCATTATTCCGAATCATATCTTTTTAACCAATACGATTTACAACCACACCCAAAATCATAATATGACAAGGGAATCACTGATCGTTGGCGTGGCGTATGGTAGTGATGTGGAATTGGTCACAAAAATATTACTGGATGTGGGCACTCATCAAAAAGGAATATTAAAATCACCAGAACCTTTTGTGCATTTTGATGATTTTGGAGACTCCGCTTTGATCTTTTCACTTAACTTTTTTATTTCGAATAGTTTTGGTGTACCCAAAATGCGAAGTGAAATGCGGTATAATATTGATGAACAATTCAGGACAAATGGCGTTACCATTCCGTTTCCACAGCGAGATGTTCATGTGTATCAGCAAAGTCCTTTCCTTCATCGCAATGCCTCAACCATGCCCGAAAAGGGAAAAGTGAAGTAACGGCCTGGCATTCTATTCGTCTTAATGTGAGAAGGATTCTGATAGCTGGCACCGTTTTTGAAATGAAGTAAAACATATGGGTCTTTTTATAGATTCGGTACTAAATAATAGAAAAGCATGCCAAAAATATTAGTTATTGAAGATGAAGCCGCCATCCGAAGGGTATTGGTCAAAATTCTTTCAGAAGAAAATGATAGTTATCAATTAGAAGAAGCAGAAGATGGCCAAAAAGGCCTGGATATGATCAAAAAGAACGATTATGACCTGGCACTATGTGACATAAAAATGCCCAAAATGGATGGGGTGGAAGTTCTTCAGGCTGCAAGAAAGATTAAACCAGAGATCCCTTTTATCATGATCTCTGGCCATGGTGACCTGGACACTGCCGTCAATACCATGCGATTAGGCGCATTCGATTATATTTCCAAACCTCCGGATCTAAATAGATTACTCACCACGGTTAGAAATGCATTGGACAAAAAAGAACTGGTCATAGAAAACAAGATCCTTAAGAAAAAGGTTAGTAAGACCTATGAAATGATAGGTGAAAGCCCTGAGATCGCCGGCATCAAGGACATGATAGAAAAAGTGGCTCCTACAGATGCCAGGGTCCTGATTACCGGTTCTAATGGAACGGGAAAGGAACTTGTTGCACATTGGATCCATGAAAAAAGTGAACGACATGCTGGCCCATTTATTGAAGTGAATTGCGCTGCCATTCCCTCAGAATTGATTGAAAGTGAACTTTTTGGGCATGTAAAGGGAGCGTTTACCTCGGCGGTAAAAGACAGAGCGGGTAAATTTGAAACAGCTAATAAGGGAACCATCTTTCTGGATGAGATAGGGGATATGAGTCTCTCTGCCCAGGCTAAAGTTTTAAGGGCATTACAAGAGAATAAAATTTCACGGGTAGGATCGGACAAAGATATCAGTGTTGATGTGCGCGTGGTAGCGGCTACCAATAAGGACCTGAGTAAAGAAATTGAGGAAGGCAGATTTCGTGAGGACCTTTACCACAGACTTGCCGTCATTTTGATAAAAGTGCCATCCCTAAATGACAGAAGGAACGATATACCTCTTCTAATAGAGCATTTTTCCGAGAAAATAGGCGCCGAACAGGGTATTGCACCTAAACGATTTTCTGCAAAAGCACTCCAACTTCTGAAGGCGTACGACTGGACAGGGAATATCAGGGAATTACGAAATGTGGTGGAAAGGCTTACTATTTTGGGTAATGATGAAATATCTGAAGAAGATGTGAAACTATTCGCCAGTAAATAGGTGGAAATAAAAGGCGAAGTATTATTACACCTTACAATTACTGTGCACAATTGGCAGATAACTCTTCCATGGCGTTGGCTGCTATTTCTTTTGTTTTTAAGTTGTAATAGCGTTTGCCTTCGGTTAAGTTGGTTTTAAGGAGCTCTAATTCACAACGCTCAAAAATACGTTGAACAAAATCTTGTGCTTTATCACATTCTACTGTTAGCACAACCTTATTGAGGGAATTTTGAAAACTAACTAAGGAGGAATCTATTTTGGATTCCAGAATTTTTCCCTGGATGGGTTGAAATGATTTGGCAGGTTTTTTTAGATCGTTCGTGTTCAGGGCCAGAATATCATTCCCGTACTCACTGTTATGTAACTCATTGTGGTCCTGCAGGGCTTCCAAACTGCCCTGAGCATTCTCCATGGCCTTTTCAAGAAAGATCCTTGAACTTTGAAGAGTAGTTACCCTTATGGCCTTTTTCAGATTATTTTCCCCCTCTTCAATACTTTGTTGGGCGTATTCACAACCACAATCGTTAAACTGTTTTTTAGATTTTTCTATGGCATTCAATGCTTTGTAGGCATAGTAGTGCACCATATTTAACTTTTGGGCTTGTAAGGCATTTTGGGTTTGTGTCCTAATATAACTGATATTAGAACCAGCGTAGTCACAAGCATTGTAGCCTGCCATAGCAGTAAGAACCGGTAAAAGGGTTAGCCATATAGAAGCTATAAGTCCTTTCATATACAAAGGGGCTTTAGGATAAGACTTGGTGGGTTAAAGATAAAAGAGAAGACTTTTCCGGCCTCATTTTATCGTCATAATGGGAAAAAGCCACGATTTACGTGAAATTATGGAAAGGCACCCTCCTTTTTCTTCTCTAATTTGTAATGGGGAGCTACGATAGCATTATAAATTATTTTATATTCATCCTATGAAGAACATTGTCACAAATGAATATAAGGCACAAGGTGAGATTCAACTCAATTCTTGCAAAACCCTCGAGGATCTTGAAGCTTCAGAAAAACAACTCAAGAAATACCTAAAAAGAAAACGTAAGAAACTGGGGAAATTTCAGGACGTTATGTATGCCCACGATAAGTATAGCGTACTCATATGTTTACAGGGAATGGATACGTCTGGGAAAGACAGTCTTATCCGGGAGGTATTTAAGGATTTCAATGTACGTGGGGTTCAAGTATATAGTTTTAAGGTTCCAACAGAACTGGAACGGAGTCATGATTATCTTTGGAGGCATTATATAGCCTTACCCGCCAAAGGTAAATTTGGTGTTTTTAATCGCACCCATTATGAGAATGTACTGGTAACACGTGTTCATCCGTCCTATATTTTAGGAGAACACATACCGGGTATTCATAGTGTAGATGATATTGATGAGGTATTTTGGGAGAAGAGGTTTAAGCAGATAAATGATTTTGAACAACATTTAGTTCAAAATGGTACCATCATTTTCAAATTCTTTTTGCATTTGTCTAAAGAAGAACAACGGCGGCGTTTATTAAGAAGGCTCGAGTTAAAAGAAAAGAATTGGAAATTTTCATCCGGCGATCTTAAGGAACGTGCCCTGTGGGGAAAATATCAGCAGTGCTATGAGGAGGCGATCAATAAAACTTCTAAAAATCATGCTCCATGGTATGTGATACCTGCAGATAGTAAGGAGGCAGCGAGGGTCCTAGTGGCAGAAATACTGTTGCAGGAGTTATCGAAGTATACGGACGTAGTAGAACCTGAACTGGATGAAGAAACAAAGTTGAACATTGAATCGTATAAAGAACAATTAGAGAACGAATAATGAAAAAATTAATTTACCTGATCCTTCTTGTTAATTTAGCTACCGGCTATAGCCAGACAGAGGATGAAAAACAATTAAAAAAATTCTATGACCTCGCCCTCACACAAGGAAAGTCATACAATTGGCTAAATCATCTGTCAAATCAAATTGGGGGACGATTATCCGGATCTGTTCAGGCAGAACAGGCCATTTCATATACGAAGGCAGAATTGGATTCCTTGGGGCTGGATAAGGTTTGGCTGCAACCGGTTATGGTACCCAAATGGGTACGTGGCACTCCAGAATTTGCCTATATCGAAAGCAAACCGGGGTATACGAGTAATGTTCCTATCTGCGCATTGGGAGGGTCTGTTGCAACGCCTCCTGGGGGAGTAAAGGCTAATGTCATAGAAGTAATGGATTTAGCTGATCTGGAAAGCTTAGGTAGGGAGAAGATACAGGGGAAGATCGTTTTTTTTAATCGCCCTATGGATCCAACCCTTTTAAATACGTTCCAGGCATATAGTGGCGCGGTAGATCAAAGATCCTCAGGAGCAGCTGAAGCCTCCAAATATGGAGCTGTTGGGGTCATTGTCAGGTCTATGAACTTAAGACTCGATGACTATCCTCATACAGGCTCTACCCGTTATGGAGATCTTCCGGATGCTGAAAAGATCCCTGCGGCTGCCATTAGTACCAATGGGGCCGAATTCTTGAGCACTACACTTAGATTGGATCCAAATATTCAATTTTACTTTAAACTGAATTGCAAACAATTAGAAGATGTGCCGTCTTTTAATGTTATAGGTGAGATCACAGGCAGTTCAAAACCTAATGAGATAATGGTCGTTGGTGGTCATCTGGATTCATGGGATCTCGGGGATGGTGCGCATGATGATGGTGCCGGCTGCGTGCAAAGTATGGATGTCTTACGCATTATAAAACTCAGTGGCTATAAACCTAAGAGGACTATACGGGTGGTGTTATTTATGAATGAAGAAAACGGCCTGAGAGGGGGTAGGAAATATGCTTCAGAAGCTGAGGTTAAAGGAGAGAAACATGTATTTGCACTAGAAAGTGATGCAGGAGGGTTCACCCCAAGAGGGTTTTCTTTTGATAGTTCAGAGGCAGATTTCACCTTTATTCTGCAGTGGAAATCTCTTTTTGAACCATATCTGATGCAACAATTCTCAAAAGGAGGAGGAGGGGCAGACATAGGACCTCTTAAAAAAGAAGGAATGGTGTTGGCAGGACTGCGCCCGGATACTCAGCGCTATTTTGCTCACCACCATGCAGAGAACGATACATTTGAACATGTGAATAAACGCGAATTGGAACTGGGAGCGGCTGCCATGGTAAGTCTGATGTATCTTGCAGACAAATATGATCTGGGATCGGTAAATTAGCGGTACCATAATATGCTGTGGTAAGGATATGAATCGTTAAACGAGGTAGGTCGCTGTTAATTTTATTACCTTTGCGGCTCATAAAAAACGATCATATGCAAAACGGAATTTACGCTAAATTCAATACGACAAAGGGGGAGATCCTGATAAAATTAACACATGACAAAACCCCTGGTACGGTTGGGAATTTTATAGCCCTGGCTGAAGGAACTTTGGAAAATGACGCCAAACCACAAGGCACTCCTTATTACGACGGATTATCCTTTCACAGGGTAATACCAGATTTTATGATACAGGGTGGTTGCCCTTTAGGCACCGGAACAGGAGATCCGGGTTACAAGTTCGATGACGAATTTCATCCAGACCTTACGCATGATGGCCCGGGGGTACTTTCTATGGCCAATGCCGGTCCCGGATCTAACGGGAGTCAGTTCTTTATAACCCATGTAGCCACGCCCTGGTTAGATAATAAACACACTGTTTTTGGCAACGTGGAAGCGGGACAAGAAGTGGTAGATGCCATTGAGCAGGGAGACACCATAGAGTCGCTGGAAATTCTACGCGTGGGAAAAGAAGCTCAGGAATGGAATGCAGTAGAAGCATTCAGAACTTTTGAAGGTTCAAGAGAGAAAAGACTTGCTGAAGAAAAAAAGAAGGCTGAAGAACAAATGCAGAAGATAGCAGCCGGATTTGATAAAACAGAAAGCGGTCTTCATTATAAAATGATAAAAAAGGGATCTGGAAAACAAGCGTCAAAAGGTAAAGAGGTCTCCGTACACTATGAGGGATCCTTGGTTAGCGGTCAAGTTTTCGATTCTTCCTATAAGCGGAATAAACCAATTTCCTTTCAACTCGGTGTTGGTCAGGTGATTCCAGGTTGGGATGAGGGCATTGGTCTCTTAAAAGTAGGAGATAAGGCTCGTTTTGTGATCCCATCTCATTTGGCATATGGGAGTGCGGGAGCAGGCGGTGTAATACCTCCAAACGCTACACTGATCTTTGATGTAGAGTTAATGGATGCCAAATAAGCAGGTGATGCAACTTTGAATTCCAGAAATCGGGTAAAGTTGACTTAACTCCGTTTCGTTACTTGTATGGAAAACAATAACAATACCATATTAAGTACTACCAGGAATAATAAGATGCTAAAGAATATAGACATAGTCTTTTTTTAATGTAACATCTTAACTGTACTAAACCCTACCTTGCGGTAGGGTTTTTTTACATTTTTGATTTACTCGTGGCACTGAGTAACAATAAAACGATATTGATCGCGATCAATATCAAAAGGATCCAGAAGAAGGAATACATCTTGTTGGTTATTAAAAGGTTATAGGGGTGTATTCTAAAGACGTAAAAAAATAGAAATTGTTGTATGTCAGGTTGTTGAAGTTAGTAACAACTTATGAACAATCCGT
>JAHEHU010000205.1 GCA_024639765.1 Eudoraea sp. | reverse complement strand
CCTCGGTCATTTTATGAAGTGCTTTGATAGGAACACTCTGGTCTTCTCCACGGTATTCTATCAAATATAGTTTTCCGTCTGCCTTCATTGCCTTTTTAATGGATCTTATCATCTCTGCAGGATAGTTAAACTCATGATACACATCTACCATTAGTACCTTGTCTACGGTTTTTTCCGGAAGGTTCACACTCTTTTCTTGGCCTTTTATGAGGCTAATATTGTTGCGGTTTTCCCTTTCTTTGCGTTTGCTAATAGCCGCCAACATTTCCTCCTGAATATCTACTGCATAAATATGTCCTTCCTTCGCCATTGGGGCCATTTTAAAAACATGGTACCCGGAACCGGCACCAATATCGGCGATCACATCTTCCGTTTTAATATCCATATTTGAAAGTAGTTTAAAGGTATTCTCCTCTGCTTCACGTTCCGGTCTGTTAAGCCAATACATACCCTGGTATCCCATGACATGTGCTATTTCTCGCCCCATATACCATTTTCCAATACCATTAGGATCTCCTGTCCTATAAGAATAAGAAGCGGAAGCAGTAATGTCCTGCCCTACACACACAGCAAAGGGAAAAATAACACAAAGCAAAAACAGCGAGACCACCCGTTTACTAATAAGGTTGGTATTGGCAATATTTTGAACTGCACACAGAATAGAAGAAGAAAGAACAAAATTCATAATAATATGATTTGTCCCAAAGTTCTAATTATAATAAGAAATGATGTGTTGTAGAATTCTTAAAATGATAAAAAATTACTGTGCCCGGTAATAAAAAAGACTCTTTTTTGGTTTCATTCCGAATGACTTTAACATCTTAATATGATCCGCAATAGCATGTATCATGCCATTCTTTACATAATATGGAATAACATCTTCCATCACCTTTTCATCAATGGCACTTCTACCCTATCCAACTAAAATTATATCGGTTTTAAAGGAGGGTTATAAGAGGTGATAGTTAAATCAGAGAAGGCAATGATTCAGATTAGAGGATCGCAATCCAGATAATGGTTCCTATCTAGCTTGTAATTGAAATCACTGGAAAACCCCAACAAAACAACACATCCACTATTTTTATTAATAAAAATAATATACCTTGGGAGTCAAAGTATATACGCAAATGATCAAGAATTTAGCGTTAAAAGGAGGTGGCGTACTGGGCATAGCCTATGTAGGTGCTATACGGGAATTGGAAAAAAGGGGCCTATACGATGGACTTGCCCATGTTTCTGGAACTTCCGCTGGTGCCCTGGTGGCAGGAATGATTGCGGTAGGATACAATTCAAAGCAAATTGAACGTCTCATGCATCAGCTCGACTTTAGGAAATTTAAGTCGGGTTGGAATCCTTTGAGAATTTTTACAAGATATGGCCTGTATCATGGGGATTATATATTAGACTTTATTCATGACTTTCTAAAAATCTCAAAATATCAACTTCCAAAAAATGCAACTTTTGCAGATTTACAGAAAGCAAAGTGCAAGGATTTGACGGTATTTGCCTCAGATCTTAACTTACATACCTTTGCTGAGTTTTCAGTATATGCAACTCCCAATTGTATTGTGGCGGAGGCCATCAGGGCCTCCATGTCTATCCCCCTGTATTTTAAAGCCTGGAAATTCAGTAATGGAATTCCAAATGATCATATCTATGTAGATGGCGGACTTGTTTATAACTACCCTTTGTCTTTTTTTGACCAATCGAGGTTTCACAAGAAAAAGGGATTTAATAAAGATACTCTTGGATTTTACCTGGAATCTAAAAAGCTTTATGACGTTGAAGTGGCTGCCGAAAATGCCACATCTGGAAAAGGAAAGTACCACAAGAAGAAATTCTATACATTTTTTGTCAGATTTGGGCAGTTATTTACCTATTTTAAACACGGATTTGACACCTTGATGAATGCGCAGGGGATCGATTTTATGGAGGATAATCATTTAGTGGCAAGAACTATTTTTATTAGTGATCTAGGAATTTCTGCAACGAATTTTAATCTTTCAAACGAAGACAAAAAACGTCTGATAAAATCAGGTGAAAAAGGTGCCAAACGTTTTTTTAAATGGAAGAAAAAGAAGAAGAAGCATAAGAAAACCAAACAGCCAAACTAAGAAGTAATACTCAATGAGCAGACAAAACCCATTGACCCTTGTCACCCCTATTAAAGAAGATCATCTGGATCATCTTTATACGTTTTTAAAAAAAATGAAGTATAAATTGGAATCCAACAAACACGAGTTGTTTGAACGGACCGATAATATACATTACCTAAGGTGGCTTATCATAGACGATAAGGAATCGGGTAGACCTCATACGGTCTTTTTTAAGAACGATAAAAACAGTCAACCCCAACTAATTTTTTCCTCTAATTTTGATGGAAGCGTTGACAATCATCTGGACGACCTAAGTGCAGATGCTGAGAGTAAATTAATAGACACCATATACGGTTGTTGTATTGGATATCCGGAAGAAGGTAAAAGAACACCAGAATCTAGAAAAGCGTTTTTTAAGAAACACAGCGTAAAGACTTCTGCATTTTACCAGGGGTCGCCCGGAAGAACTGTAAAACAAATTCGCCAGGAGAGAACCTTACGGAATCACCTTAAAGATTTGATAGATAAGGGCTCCTGGGATAATATGAGTGCTCGTGAGATTCATCAGCATCTTAAAAAACAAGTGCAACTAGGCGAAGGTTTTGATTGGCTAAAAATTAAGACCCGCATGCCTCGCCGAAATTGGTTTAAATTTATATTTTTTATACTACTGGTCATTCCTTTGTTGCCTGTAAT
>JAHEHU010000204.1 GCA_024639765.1 Eudoraea sp. | reverse complement strand
TTCATCTGTATAGACCAGGTAGAAACCATATTCACGGGCATGTTCATCCATCCATACTTTAAGGTCTGCAAACGGACCGCCTTCTTCAAATTTAGATGCCACCAACACATCACCTTCTGTATTTTTGCTGGCATCAATGATATCTATATCTGTGCCCCAGTGATGTCTGCTGGTCCCTGGTATTGTGGAATATTCAATGATTTTATCTATGGCCTCTAATGGTTCCATTCCGTCATCTTCCGTATACTGCAGGTATTTTCTTTCAAAAATGGCCAGTTGGCGGTCAAAACTACGAAAGCTGGAAACTATCTCAATAGATATCCCGTCCTGATAGGCGGCTTTTTTCATTTCAACAAAGGCATCGTGTGCCTCTTTTCTGAGGTTGATCCCTTCTCCGTATAGGTCAATGTCTGCTTTCCCCATCAGTTCAGATATTTCGTACGCCGCATTCTGGGCCCAAACGGCAGTTTGGATACTCAGAACCAAAATGAGTACAAAATGGATTTTTAAAACAACAGATCTCCTAGGCATATAAGATTCCTTAAAAGGTTAATAAATAGTACTTCACAGTACCTGATTTTCGATCCCTAAATTAAAATAAATTAAAGAGTTATTGGCAGATCACTCCATTTAAAGTTGAAAGTATCTTTGAAGTATTAGCTACTTTAGAACGAGGAAAGTAGAATCTTTGTAATAGAATACTTAATTGGAGATGTAGAGATATCCCTGGTGTTTTTGTCTGAGATCGTGCATGGTAATAATATAAAAATAGATCCCGGAGGCTAGTCCGGTACCTCTTTTTACCACAGCATTTCTATTAGACTGACCGTTAAAATCGTTCTGGTAGTTCGCTTTGGAGTAGACCATTACTCCATATCGGTCAAAGATCTCCAGTAGATTATTGGGCGAATTTTCAAGACCCTCCAGTTCTAACATATCATTTGCTCCATCGCCATTTGGAGTCATAAAATAATTGTCCAGGTCCATAGTGGTATAGGTTTCAAGCCTGCTATCATTGCCCCCAATTGTAAAAATCTCATAGTCGTTGGGAACCACGGTTTCTGAGGTAACTGAGCCATAACCCATTCCTCCTTCAACTGCAGAATTGCCCAGGTTTACCCATTGGTTTTCCGTTTTGCTCCAGCCAACCACCTTAAGGTCGTTCAAGTATTCTCCCAGCTTGCGCACATCGCTGTATGCATCCCAGGTAAGGGTGATCTTAGACGGGACATCGCTTTCCAGGCGCCAGAATTCCTTATCGCTCACTGAAATGAAATCTGTTGCCTTTTTGTTAGTGCTGAAATCAACATTCAATGTTTTTGAGTTATTGGGATCTTCGAAGAAATAAGCACACTTAGCCAAAGCATTGATAGCAACGGATTCTATGCTCAAAGGGCGTAACCTATCTTCATTCCCAACCGGAAACATAAAGGATTCTTTATTTGTCATGGCACCATACCCGTCAATTTTGGATACGCTGCTTTCACCTATGTAGAATGAGTTGTCAAGAAAGTTGGAATATACGCCGGTGGCCGATTTTTCAGTGATTATATCACCTGTAATAAGGTTTACATTGTTATGGACATTGACCGAAGTTTCCAATACCAGGCCGCCCTCTGCAGCCACTTCAGTATCAAATAGTATTGGCATATAGGCACCAGAAATAGTCAACGGTTCCTGGTCACTATAAAAACCTACCAATCCTGTTGTCTGATCGAAGGTACCGTCATTGACAAGATCGAGATGGAAACCAACGTTTGTATTGCCATGCAGCTGTATGGTTCCATAGTTATGGACGGCCTCTTGAGAAAAATTCTTTCCCGGGGTGCCCATTAGGATAAAAAACAATATAAATAAACGTGTATTCACTTTTTTAAATTAGTACTTGATCATTCGTTCTTGGATGAAACTATTATGATTTACTGATCATATGCCAATTAGTGCCATCACTTTGCAACCAAAAGATCTTTTCTTTGTCTAATTTGGTCTCCGTATTACCTTTTTCATCTAAATAACTGATGTTGGTAAAATTATTTCCACCGGCTATATTCTTTAACACATAGATCCTTCCCGGGCAACTATTGGCTGCAGGCAAATTAATAGTAAGATCTTTATTGGTCATTATTAGTGTATAATCATTGATACCTAAAGTTGTATTTACAGCTGTTGAGCGGATAGGTGAAGCGAATGAACCTGTAAGACCTAAAGTAGAGGTTGGCGTGGTAGTTCCAACACCGATTTTGCCATTCGTAAAACTCAGGTTTTGGGTGTTCATATCATAGGTCCTGGTTTCAGAATCCTGTGTCAGATCATCTGTTGCAAGATTTACCAGAATTGGTAAGGTAACTGTATTACCACCTGTACCTGAAATTGAGAGATCTCTACCTACAAGCGATAGGGTTTGGATTTCATTCGATGAATCAGCATCTGCATCGTTTACATTAAGGGTAATAGAATTCCCACCAGAAATACTTATGTTTCCGGCGCTGTTATCTGTTGAAAGGGTTTGATCATCCGTTGCGGGGTCTCCCTGTGGTCCTTGTGCTCCATCGTTTCCTGCCGGTCCTGCTGGTCCCTGCGGTCCTGCCGGTCCTTGCGCACCGTCAGCACCATCAGCACCGGGTATTCCTTGAGGTCCTGCTGGTCCTTGTGGTCCTTGTGCTCCGTCTGCACCATCAGCGCCAGGGTCTCCTTGCGGGCCTTGCGGGCCTTGCGGCCCTGCCGGTCCTTGTGCACCATCGTTACCTGCTGGTCCTTGCGGTCCTGCTGGTCCTTGTGGTCCTGCTGGTCCTTGCGCACC
>JAHEHU010000100.1 GCA_024639765.1 Eudoraea sp. | reverse complement strand
ATTGATTACTTACATCTACCGTAGGTAATGGAACCCCGGGATCTGTTGTGACTGTAACAGTAGTAAAACTGGTACATCCAAAACTATCTTGTACGTAGAAATCATAATCTACCGGATAGGGTCCGGGGATTTCATAGGTCGTCTGAGGGGTAAATACACCCGGCGCCGGGTCACCTGTTGGAACATAGGCAAAACCATAAGCCGGTGTTCCGCCATTTCCTCGTACCGTGACCAAAGCGCCCACGTTACAATCAGCGGGTTGATTATCATCTATCACAATGGCAGGTACATTAGGAACAATGTCTACCAGAGTACTCGCAACACAACTGGTATTGTTATCCTCTACAAGGATCTGATAGTTCCCTGCGGGTAACGAATTAAAGGACCCGTTATAAGGAATAGGCTCATTATTAAGCACCGTTGGCCCACTAATTATGGTACCTATATTAGTGTCTTGTAATGATATGGTAAGATTTGCCGGTGATCCAATTCCAGCCACCTGATAGTCGATCGTCCCGTTAGCATTAGGCGCACATGCAGCCGAAGTGGCGGTTGCGATCACTGAAATTGGTGAAGGACCAGCAATAGGATCTATTTGCTCTATATATCGACATCCCAGTGCATCCACTACTTCTACAAAATAAGTTACTCCATAGGCGATCTGACCGGTGAAATCATGAGTGTCTGCATCTACATTTGGTGGTACTAAAGGATTCCCTACAAGACCAATAAGATAAGGCGGAGTACCCCCTACGATATCCACAATATAAGTAAATGCGGTGGTACAATCTGGTGGGGTGGTGGTAGCCACCGGTACCAGATCTATCTGATTTTGAACTATGGTGACCGTATCCCTGTCTTCACAGCCGGAGGCATCCTGCGTAATAACGGTATAGGTACCCGGAACCAAATTAGGAAAATTGACCGCAGTAAGTGCCGTTGGCCCAACGGTCGTAATAGTAGCCCCATTTATGTCTTGTACGATGTAGGTATATAGGGAAGTACCATTCGTTACACTGGTTACATCAATAGATCCGGCCACTGTGGGTGCCGCACAAACAGCATCATTAGCTACAACAGCAGCATCTATCGCCGCACTGGCATTGATAGTAGCTGAAAGTAAGGGTGTCGTACATCCACGACTATCACGGATCATAAAAGTATTGTACACTCCAGGACCAAAACCTGAGAAAACATTTTGAGAGCCAAACGTACCGCCGCTATTGTCGCTATATTCATAAGGGGGCACCCCAAAATTAGTGTCGGGCACCAAGGTGATGATCCCATTATCTTCCCCACAAGTGGTATCTGTTGGTGTCGCAGTTCCCACAATGGATTCGGGAGGTGAAATGGTTACCACGTTGGTTTCCGTGGTACATCCTCTGCTATCTGTAACCAGGAACTGAAAGGTAGTATCGGTAATAATAGATCCGTCGTTAGGTATACTATAAACAAAGGTGTTTCCTGTAATATTATTTGAATTTGAGGTATACGCCGCCCCATCTATACTCACCTCGTAAATATCGTAGTCACCTCCTGAAGGGTAGCCGTCACTAATTACAACCTGAATCTCAGCCGGTGGACCACCACAATTTAGTTCGGTAATGGTTGTAGCTATAGCTGAGATTTCGGGCTCAATAGTTACGGATACATTATCCCTACAATCATTAACATCTGCTACTTCAATAGTGTAAGCACCAGGGGTAAGACCATTGAAGGTGCTCCCTCCTACCCATGGTCCGCCATTAATTCTATATTGATATGGTGCTAATCCCCCAGCTGCATTTACTGCAATGGTAGCGGCATCCACATTGTCATAACAATAATCACTAGAGGCTGCATCAATCGTCAATACCGGGGCCGCTAATGAGGTAAGTGTAAAGCTATCAGTTATTGTACATCCATTTGCATCTGTAACACTCACCTGGTACAGGCCGTCTAAAGATAAGTTTGAAAAGGTATTTCCGTTCTTGGGTCCTCTTGTTGAAAGATCTGGTTGTGTTAAGGTATATCTATTTCCTCCCCATCCACCAACGGTATTGATGGTTACACGACCAATGTTCCCATTCTGGCAGCTCATTGGAGTCACATTAAGACTACTGATAGCAAAAGCAACAGCAGGCTCCTGAATTACCAATGTAGCCGTATCGGTACAATTGGTATCTTCGTCAGTAACGTTGATCACATAACTCCCGGCAGTTAAACCGGTAAGGGAAATAATACCGTTAGATTCACCTGTGTTTAAAGGTCCTGCATCTATACTATAACTATAGGTAGTTGCAAAGCCATCTACCAAAAATCGTCCTTCACCATCACTATCTCCAACACATGTAACCACTTTGGTAGCCTGTGCCTGCACTGAAATTGAACTAATATCTGTGATCGCGAAAACTTCATCATAGGAACAACCAACATTATCTGTTACTCTAAATGTGTAAGTCCCTAATCCCAGCCCTGTAAAAACAGGATTATTCCCGTTGTTAATAGCGCTCCCAGCCGGGTCTGTAATTTCATAGGTGTAAGGTGCTGTACCATTGGTCACAGCAACGGTAACAGAGGCTGTGCTGGTAAGACAATCTATACTGGAAATGGTAAAATCCATGTCCGTAGGCTTATTCAACGCATTGAATACTATAGGTGCCAAACTTTGTACACATCCATTGGCATCTCTTATCTGTGGTGTGTAGGTCCCTACCCCGAGGTTTGTAAATACCGTTGTGCCACTAAATCCGGCTCCAAGGCTATAGTCATAAGGCCCTGTACCTCCGGATACTCCGGAAATGGTAATCTGTCCGCCGTTCTCATTCAAACAACTAGGCACAGAATCGGCCGTGGCAGTAGCATTTATATTAGAAGGTGTTCCTACAGTTTCAATTGTTGCAGGGGTAGTACATACGAAGCTACCTTGCTGGTAGCGGATCATGACATCATAACTGCCTGGAGCAAGGCCAGTAAATACATTACTACCCTGGTAACTTACCCCATTGTTATTACTGAACTCTAAGTTATATCCAAATCCATTGGTGATGTTCACGGTTATACTCCCGTCATTAACTCCCCCGCAATTAGCGTCTACGGTTGTAACCGTAAATACCGGTGGCGGAAGATCCTGTACATCCACATTGGCCGTTTTTATACAACCATTAGCGTCTTCTATCAAGATATTATACGTGCCGGCAGCGCTTACCGTAAAAACAGTTGAATTTGTATACGGTGCGCTAAAACTACCACCCCCATCGAGACTATATCTATAAGGTGAGGTACCTCCGGATGTATCGAGTGTTACGTCTACCGTGGCGGCCCCACATCCAAAACTGTCATTTGCGGTGGCAGAAACAGCAATAGGGCTTATACCGTTCCCTATTACTATAGGGTCTGAGTTGACATCAAGGGTAATAAGCTCGTTACATTTATTTGTTTCGACACGTACACTATAGGTACCCGGACTTACATTGGCAAAGGTGTAATTACTGGCAGCATCGGGTCCGAAAGTATCTACCGTTACGGCATTCTTAATAAGTCGATACGTATAAAAACCTGGGACGCCGGTAACCTGTACATCGATACTACCCAGTTGTCCGCTACATAGTATATCATTGGCCGTTACATCTACATTGATATTGAGGTCTTGAACGGTAACCGAATTTGATGGAAATAAACAAGAACTGGCAGACACATTTTTAAGACGTACCCATACCATATAATTTCCTGGTGCTGTAATATCAAAAAACGGAGAGTCCTGGTAAGGACCCGCAGAACTGTTTAGGCTATACTCATACCCGGCAGGAACGTTGGTGATCTCTACGCGACCAGGGTTACCACATATAATATCTTCTTTTATAAGCTGTGGATTGAGCGGATTAAGAGTAGACTTAAAATAATAATATTGTCCGCCATCTACGCGTACCCTGAATTCACCACTGGTAGACAGATCATAGGTAGCTCCCGTACCTACGGTATCATAGCATGTATTAGTGGTATTTGCGCAATCTTCAATGACAGAAGCAGCACAACGATTGGGATCTAATTTTTGCCATTCGTAAGAAGACCCAGACTGACTTAAGCTTATGGTCCTAACATCACTGGTGCCGCAAAGAAAAAATTTAGCCAGCGTACTACCATCATTAGGACAGGTAACCTCTTCGTTAGCCCCAAGAATTATGGTAACGAACATGGGAGATGCTTCTGAAATAAGTATTTCAGGACTAAAAGTAGCGCTAGCAATCGAAGGATCAGCCTCACCAATAGATACGACATCTTCGGTAGCTGCATTATCGAGCTTTGAAATAAACCTGTATATGTTCGGATTTGCGACGGCTGAAGTACCTATGATACATAAAGCCAACCAAAGCACGGCATACACAAAATGCCTAGATTTTTTAGGGAGCATAGGTTAATCCATATTATGGCAAGAATATGTTGATTTGGGGTCAGTATATTCAGAGCGTAGTTGTTGAACTTATAGTTTTCTATTTATCTTTGGGCCGTATAGACCTACTATTATTAAATATTTTAACGTTCGAATATGAAAAAAAGTATCCTAATTGGCTGTTTTTTCGTTGTAATGACCTTTGTATCCTGTGCCCAGAAATCTGATAACACACTTAAAACACCTGAAGAAACAACCATATCGGCTGAATTAATTGTTAATGACCTGCAGATCCCGTGGGGGATGGTGTTCTTACCGGATGGCAGTATGTTGATCACTGAAAAATCGGGAGAAATCATCCATTTTAAGGACGGTGAAAAGATCAACCTGTCTAACGTACCTGCGGTATATAACCGAGGGCAGGGAGGTTTGCTGGATATTGAACTACACCCAAACTATGAAGAAAACGGGTGGATCTATTTGTCCTATTCTTCGGAAGAAGGGACTGATAAAGGCGGCCATACGGCCATTAGCAGAGCCAAGTTGGATGGAAATACACTTACAAATCTGGAAGTTTTGTATAAAGCAGGCCCAAACACAACCAAAGGGCAGCATTTTGGATCCAGATTAGAGTTTGACGATGACGGCTTCTTGTATTTTTCGATTGGCGAAAGAGGGGAAAGGGATGTAAATCCTCAGGACAAAACCCGGGATGGAGGCAAGATATACAGGATCAACGATGATGGATCTATTCCGCAGGATAACCCATTTGTCAATGAAACAGGCGCCAAGGGTGCAATTTATACATACGGCAACAGAAATCCGCAGGGGATGCTTAAACATCCGGAGACGGGTGCCATCTGGATCCATGAACACGGCCCAAGGGGTGGTGATGAGATCAATATTATTAAAAAAGGGGCTAATTACGGCTGGCCGGTAATCACCTATGGGATCAACTACAGCGGAACGCCTATTACCGATAAAACCGAAATGGAAGGCATGGAACAACCCATTCACTATTGGGTTCCATCTATAGCGCCCAGTGGTATGACATTTATCACTTCTGACGTATATCCTGATTGGAAAGGTGACCTTTTAGTGGGTTCTCTTTCATTTCAATATCTGGAACGCCTAGAATTGGAAGGCGAAAAGGTCACATACCGTGAAAAATTACTGGAAAATATTGGTAGGGTGCGAAATGTAAGACAGGGACCGGACGGATACATCTACGTGGCCGTGGAAGGAAAAGGAATTTACAAATTGGTTCCGAAAGCATAACCCAACTATTTCTTTTAGATCTACATGAAAGCAGTATTGGTTGTCTTTGCCATAGTAGTTACAGGAATTTTTCTAGGGCTGCAACAAGACAGGTCCTTTCAGGAAAGTAAGGAAAGAGGTGCGGTTATCTATCAGGACTTTTGTGTTACATGCCATCTTCCTACCGGTGAAGGCGTACCAGAGGTATATCCTCCATTGGCAAATTCTGATTATTTACTGACAAATAAAACTGCCAGTATTCGGGGTATAAAATTTGGACAACGCGGCCCGATGGTGGTAAATGGAAAAACGTATGACAATACCATGATGCCATTAGGTCTGGAAGATGAGGAAATTGCCGACGTTATGAATTTTATTCTTACTTCATGGGGAAATGCTACAGATACGCTGGTCACCGCAGAAGAAGTAGCTGCTGTAGGCCCCAGATAATATTAGCTTTTATAGCCATCCATAGCTTTTTTTACAGATCCGAATTTTTTGAGAACACGGGCGGCCTCTTCATAATCTAATTGCAAGCCTTCCATCAAATAACGAGTACCTCTGTCTACCAATTTGTTGTTACTCAATTGCATATTCACCATTTTGTTGCCTTTTACCCTGCCTACACGGATCATGAGGGCTGTTGAGATCATATTGAGAACCAGTTTTTGTGAGGTGCCACTTTTCATTCGCGTACTCCCGGTAACAAATTCGGGGCCTACATTTATCTCAATAGGTATCTCTGCTGCCAACGCTAAAGGAGAACCAGGATTATTGGTGATGCCGGCGGTCAGAAGCCCACGCTCACGGGCTTTAGTTACTCCTCCCAGTACATATGGGGTAGTTCCCGAGGCAGCTATGCCTATTACCGTGTCTAAGGTATTTATTTCAAACTCCTCTAAGTCCTTCCAGGCCTGATGGGTATCGTCTTCCGCAAATTCTACTGCTTTCCTGATAGCAGAATCACCCCCTGCAATAAGACCGATGACCCGATCATGTGGAAGCCCAAAAGTGGGTGGAATTTCAGAAGCATCCAGTATACCCAGACGCCCACTGGTTCCTGCACCTATATAGAATAGTCTGCCTCCTTCTAAAAATCGTTCGGTCAGGGCATTTACAAGGTTCTCTATTTGAGGTAGTACCGCAGAAACTGCCGTTGCCACTTTCTGATCTTCCATATTTATATTCTGCAGAAGATCTGCGGTAGACATCAGTTCGAGACTCTCATGTGCCGAGGGATTCTCGGTGATTTTCTTAAAATTGGTCATAATTACAATAAACGGACGTCCTGGTTTCTAAATAGATTTAACAGCGTATTCGCTGGTTTAAGTTCTGTGATCATCGTATTTATGGCGTTGATATCGCACGTTTTATAACGATGCTGTGAATTCAGTTTTTCAGAGATACACAAAAGTATTGTTTTTTTGGAAGCCTGTATCACTGCTTTCTTAAGCTGAACCACATCCCAGTCGAACTCCGTGAGCCCATGTAACGAATCCACATAGCCTGTTCCAATAAATCCATAGTCGAATTTCACTTCAGATAAGCGCTGTATGGTATAGGATCCGTTTGAGATCATGGAGTCTTTGGAGATTCGGCCTCCAATAAAAATAAGATCTACGTTGGGCATCCCCGCCAGTTGCAGGGCAACAGGCAGACTGAAGGTAAAGCAGGTTAACTTTAGTTTTGGTGGAATAGTTCTGGCCATCTCAAGACTGGTAGTACCCCCATCAATAAAAATAACAGCTCCATCCTTAAGAAGGGTCACAGCTTTTGTGGCAATAGCCATTTTTTCATTTAAAGCGTACACATTGGTACTTCTCGCAGCTGTATGGGTATATCCCAGTGATATGGCACCTCCATGAACCTTCCTCAATTTATTGTCCGTATCCAACTCTTTTACATCCCTTCGAACGGTGTCTATAGAAACTTCAAGATGCTCCGCAATGTCTGTTAACAGTACCCTGTTGTGTAATTCTACTTCGTTTAATATCAGTTGTTGTCTTTCTTCTTTCAACATACAGGAAAGGCTTTTATGGCAAAGATACTCAATTCTATATTATGCAGTTTTATTCTTCTTTCAATCAAATTTAATATAAATATTGCATTATATTGCATTATTTCTTGCAAAATACTGCATATATAAATTTTATTTTCTACTTTTGCCTTGTATAAAACAATATGTAACCCATTATGATATCATCTGCTCTTTTGCCTGAAGCTGTTTCCTTCCCTACGGACGAGGAATCACGAAAGTTTGAAAAGATCAAAACACACATTCATCAAAACTCCGAAGAGGCGTCCTTTTATGTTGCCAATGAAATTGCCACCCTTATAAGGCAACGTCAAAAGAGTGGTAAAAAAGTGGTCTTAGGACTAGCCACCGGGTCTACCCCTACCAAGGTTTATGACATCCTTGTTAAATTTCATAAAGAGGAAGGATTGAGCTTTAAGAATGTTATCACTTTTAATCTGGATGAGTACTTCCCCATGGAACCAGATTCCATACACAGTTATGTCCGTTTTATGAGTGAACATCTTTTCGATCATATCGATATAAAGAAAGAAAACATAAACATTCCGGATGGGACACTGGAAAAAGAGGATGTGCGCGACTATTGTCATGCCTACGAAGAAAAGATCAAAAAAGCAGGGGGCATAGATATACAGGTACTCGGTATTGGTAGAACAGGGCATATTGGATTTAATGAACCCGGCTCCTCCATTGTCAGTAAAACAAGAATGGTTAGACTAGACAGGGTAACGAGACTCGATGCTGCGAGTGACTTCTTTGGTTTGGAAAATGTTCCTTCCCGGGCAATTACAATGGGTGTTGGGACCATTCTTGCCGCAAAAAGAATCATACTAATGGCTTGGGGTGAAGGTAAAGCCGAAGTTATTAATCAGGCCGTGGAAGGTCCCATAAGAGAATCGGTACCTGCAACCTTCCTTCAAAATCACCCGAATTGTGATTTTATACTGGATGAGGCAGCCGCCTCTGGCTTAACAAGGGTAAGTACTCCATGGCTTGTGAGTGAATGCCAGTGGGATGATATTTTAACCAAGAAAGCAGCTATCTGGCTTTCCGAAAAATTAGATAAGGCGATCTTAAAACTAACCAACGAGGATTATAATGAACATGGTATGGGAAGCCTGGTTGCCGAAATAGGCTCTGCGGAGCATATAAACCTTATCGTTTTCAACCAACTTCAACGAACCATTACGGGCTGGCCGGGAGGTAAGCCAAATGCAGATGACAGCAGAAGACCCGAACGTAAAGATCCATACCCGAAAACATCGCTTATCTTCAGCCCACATCCGGATGATGATGTAATATCTATGGGTGGTACGTTGTTACGACTGGTAGATCAGGGCCATGACGTCCATATAGCATACCAGACCTCGGGAAATATTGCTGTCTTCGATGATGAAGTGATTCGGTTTCTCGATTTTGCCA
>JAHEHU010000029.1 GCA_024639765.1 Eudoraea sp. | reverse complement strand
TGATAAAACCGATCTTTGGATCGTGATTTGGTTGTATGTAGTCTGAAAGTTTTTCAATTGCGGTATTTACCCCTTCAATACCCATGACAAGGCCAATCGCCAAAGTTTGTATCAACCATTCTACCTTGGAGATCTCGTAATAAAATCCGGCAATGGTCACCAATACAGCCATGCCGAATTGCAATTGGATACTACTTTCTGTCTTGAGTAAAAGAAAAGCGCCTTTGACAGCGTATGCAAATCCCTTTAGACGGTTCTTAAACAGGGATTCTTCAGCCATGTTTAAGCGCCTCCAGGGCCTTTTGATAGTTAGGTTCGTTCGCTATTACGGGTACATGTTCCGTATAAAGGACCTTTCCTTCTTCGTTTAGAATTACAATGGCTCTTGAGAATAATGATCTCAAAGGGCCGTCTTTAAAAGTAATGCCATAGTCCTTGCCAAAAGAACCTTCTTTATAATCTGTAAGCATTTCCAGGTGTTCTATTCCTTCGGCTCCACAAAACCTATTTAAAGCAAAGGGCAGGTCTGGGGAAACACATAAAACAACCGTATTTTCTAGAAGCGATGCCTGTTTGTTAAATTGATGTACAGATTTTGCACAGGTACCTGTGTCAACCGATAAGAATATATTGAGTACTACCTTCTTTCCCTTGTAATCTTTAAGGGTAACGGTACTAAGGTCGCGCTTTGTAAGCGAAAAATCAGGCGCCATACTGCCAACGTTTGGAAGTTCACCCACGGTATTAGAGGAAGTGCCGGTAAGTTCTATTAATGCCATTCTAAGAGTACATTTTAAATATGAAAATTAGGAAATAAATAGTTTTTATCATGAATCTTTACAAATAATTCCAGGAAAGAAACCTACGGTGCGTTCTGTAATTAGCTCGTTACAGGGCTTGTTATCTGTTTTATCTTGATCTGTAACGCGGCAAAGAGCAGCGTCATCATTGGACTTAGCCAATTAAAGATAGCATAGACAAAGTAGTCTGCCACACTTACTCCTAAAACGCCACTATGATAAGCCCCACAAGTATTCCAGGGGATAAGTACTGAAGTAACGGTACCGGAGTCTTCCAGGGTCCTACTAAGGTTTTCAGGTGCCAAGCCGCGATCTTCGTATGCTTTGGCAAACATTTTACCGGGTACCACAATAGCAAGGTATTGGTCTGAAGCTGTAACATTGAGCGCAAGGCAGCTTCCCACGGTACTGGCAAATAAGCCAAAGGTGGTTTTGGCAAGTCCTAATAATGCTTTGGTAATCCTTGAAAGTGCACCAATCCCATCCATGATACCCCCAAATACCATAGCACATACAATGAGCCAGATGGTACTTAACATTCCGGCCATTCCTTTTGCTGAAAAAAGTTCGTTTAATGCGGGATTATCTGTAGCGATCGATGTTTTAATAGTAATCGCATTAAGGATTCCTTTATAACCATTCTCGAAGGTTAGTTCCTCTGCGCCTGTTATTCCTGCAACGATCTCCGGCTGAAAGAACAGCGCAAAAACACCACCCATTAAAGTTCCAATAAGTAACGCCAATAGCGGCGGAGCTTTCTTTACTATCATAAGGATCACCGCCAACGGTACTAAAAATAACCAGCCATTGATATTGAATGCAGAATCAATGGAGGAGAGAATACTAGCGGTATCTGCCACACCAGTTGTTTCTATATTTAAGCCAATGATAATAAAGATTAACAAGGTTATAGAAATGGTAGGTATGGTGGTAAAGGTCATATATCTAATATGGTTAAATAATTCACCTCCTGCCATAGCCGGGGCCAGGTTGGTAGTGTCTGAAAGAGGTGACATCTTGTCCCCAAAGTAGGCGCCAGAGAGTACGGCACCCGCGGTCATTCCCAAGGAGATACCCAGCGCCTCCCCAATTCCGATAAGAGCTATGCCCACTGTAGCTGCCGTCGTCCAGCTACTTCCCGTGGCAATACTTATGATAGCACAAATAATGACACAAGCCCCCAGGAATATGGTGGGGTTTAAGATCTGTAGGCCATAATAAATCATCGCAGGAATAATACCACTAACTAACCAGGTTCCGGCCAGGGCACCAACCATTAGGAGGATTAAAATTGCCCCTGTGGTAGACTTCACGTTTTCAGCAACCTCAGCGATCATTTGTTTGTAGGAAACGTTGTTGAAAAACCCAACAACGGCGGCCACTGCACCACCCATTAAAAGTATGAATTGATTAGAGCCTCCTGTTGCATTGTCTCCAAAGACAAAGACATTGTACGCCAACATGGCTACAAGGGCAATCACAGGAATGAGTGCCTCCCATATGTTCAGCTCTACATTCTCAACAATATGCTCGTTTTCCCTGTGCTTGTTCGATTTTTTAGCCGTCATGTAGCTTGGTTTAGTTTGCGCGTAATATTACAATTTTAGTAACGGTTGTGCAAACCTTCCCAATGACGGTCTTAAACGGAGACCTTATTCTTTTTCAAGATCCCTAAGGTGTGCATGCAGGAACGCATTAAGGTATAGGTTCTGTGTATATCGTTATCCAGGCCTATAGAAAATCTGATCAAGCCATCAGAAAGACCCATTTCTTTTTGCTCCTCCAATGGTATCTCAGAAGAAGTAGATGTCCCCGGGGCGCTAAATAATGTTTTGTAAAAGCCAAGGCTTACGGCCAGATAGCCCAAATTCATTTTTTGCATTTGTTCCATTAACAAATTAGCGTTTTCAAGACTGCCAACGTCTATGGTCATGATACCACCATAACCAAATTCTCCCACCATTTGTTTCTTCATCATTTTATGTCCCGGATGAGATGCCAAACCGGGATAGACCACCCGGAGGCCGTCTTTCTCAAAATGCTTGGCCAAATAAAGGGCATTTTCGCTGTGTTTTTTCATACGAATATGCAGGGTTCGCATATTTTTTAAAATAGAGGAAGCTCGCAAACTATCAAGAGTACTGCCAAGTAACATGCCAGCGCCATTGTTTACGTCTTTCAGTCCCAAACAGAAGTCTTTGGTGCCGCAAACTACCCCGGCAACACAGTCGCTCGTACCATTGATGAATTTTGTAAGACTGTGGATCACCACATCGGCCCCCAGTCTTCCGGGAGCAATTGAAAGCGGGGAAAACGTATTGTCTACAACCAACGGAATATTATGTTTTTTAGCCAATTTAGAGAGTCCTTCAATATCTGCTACTTCCAATAGGGGGTTGCTCACAGATTCGCAGTAAATCATTTTTGTTTTAGGGGTAATTGCCTTTTCAACAACTTCTAATTTCGTGATATCCACAAAAGAAGTATCTATCTTGAACTTTTTAAGGAAGTTCTTCATAAAAGCATAGGTGCCGCCATAGATGGTCCTGCTGCTGATAATATGATCCTCTGCATTGCATAATTGTAAAATCACGGCCGTTATGGCCCCCATCCCACTTGCTGTTACATTGGCGGTCTCAGTACCTTCTAACGCGGCCAGTGCCTCACCTAAATATAAATTGGAAGGGGAGGAGTGTCTGCTGTATAAATAACACCCTTCTGTATTACCTTCAAATGTATCGAACATGGTCTTGGCCGATATGAAGGTATAGGTCGAAGAATCTGAGATAGATGGATTTACACCACCAAACTCACCAAAATTATGGAGTTCCTGGATTTTATCTGAAGCATTAAAGGACATAAGAAATGTGTTTTGTAAGGTTAAAATTAGAAATAAATAGATCAAAAAACAACATATATTTAAATAAATAGAATATAAAACTATATATATAATAATTATTAGATATATTTACTATTATTAATCATTATTCTCAATAATTCAGAATACTATTCATATGAAATTAGATGATCTGGACAAGCGTTTGCTAAGCCAATTGCAGGCCAATTGCAAGAAGACGACAAAGGAATATGCCAATGAATTGGGGCTTTCCACCACGGCAGTTTACGAACGTATAAAACGGCTCGAAAGGGATGGTGTAATACAAAAATATGTGGCACTTATAGATAAACGCAGCGTATCAGTAGATTTTACAGCATTGTGTCATGTTAAATTAAGTCAGCACATAAAAGAGTATGTGCTTCAATTTGAAAGGGAAGTTCTTCAGTTAGAAGAAGTTTCTGAATGTTATCATGTAAGTGGTGACTACGATTATATTCTGAAGGTACATGTAGCTGATATGGTAGCGTACAGAGAATTTATGGTTACTAAACTAACGGCACTTAATAATATTGGGAGCACTCAAAGTTCATTTGTGATCAATGAGGTAAAAGTTACCACTGCCATTGCCTTGTAACTGTTTACTAAACTCTTGTTAATTAGAATTTTAGGTACCTATTAATTCTGTACCTTCCTGAGTAGTAAATCATGCATAATGAAACGTATCCACTTTCTAAGAACAGTTGGGGGAGTTGGCCTCCTGGCATCAGCAGCCTCTTTCTCATCCTTCAAGATACAGGATGAACCACAATTAGATAAAAAGTTGGTACAAGAATTCGTAGGAGCTTCGCATAGGGACATGGATAAGGTAATCGAAATGCTTGAGGAATATCCTACGCTTCTCAATGCTGCACATGATTGGAAATATGGTGATTTTGAAACAGGACTTGGAGCCGCCAGTCATGTGGGCTACAAAGAACTAGCTCAATACTTTCTGGACAAAGGGGCTCAGGCCAACATCTTTACAGCCTGCCTTTTTGGTGAAGTAGATATTGTAAAGGCTATGATTTCGGCATTTCCAAACACATTACATGCCAAAGGCCCACATGGTTTTACCTTGCTGCATCATGCAGAAAAGGGTGGGGAAGAGGCTATGGAGGTCAGGGAATATTTGACTTCTCTGGGCGCGATTGAAAAAAAGGTAGTACTCTACTGATTTTCCTTTTATTAAAATCCATTCTATTTTTAGCGAATACGACTGAAATTAAAAACATTCGTACTTTTGCTGCGGTGGAATTAGAAATTCTTGTTTAAACATTACTACCCCTAATAAAACGAATTATATGACTCAATTTGATATAGCCATCATTGGCTCCGGACCAGGCGGATATGTTGCTGCTATCCGATGTGCCCAACTGGGAATGAAAACAGCGATCATTGAAAAATACCCAACCCTTGGGGGTACATGCCTTAATGTTGGATGTATACCTTCCAAGGCCTTGTTGGACTCTAGCCATCATTATGAAGATGCGATCAAACATTTTGAAGAACACGGCATTGAAATTCCGGGGGAAGTAAAAGTGAATCTGGGTAAAATGATCGGTCGGAAGCAGGCTGTGGTAGAGCAGACCACTAAAGGAATACAGTTCCTTATGGATAAGAATAAGATTGAAGTGTTCCAGGGAACAGGTAGTTTTAAAGATGCCACCCATATTGAGATAAAACCAGCCAAGGGTAAAACGATTACCATTGAGGCTAAGAATACGATCATTGCAACGGGGTCTAAACCTGCCAGTTTGCCATTTATTTCGCTGGACAAAGAACGTGTCATTACCTCTACAGAGGCACTAGAATTAAAGGAGATCCCAAAGCACATGATCATTATTGGTGGCGGAGTGATAGGTCTTGAATTGGGACAGGTATACAAGAGATTGGGAGCTGAAGTGAGTGTTATTGAGTTTATGGACCGTATCATTCCGGGGATGGATGGCACACTTTCCAAGGAGCTTATGCGTGTTCTTAAAAAACAAAAAGTGAAATTCCACCTCTCTCATAAGGTGAAATCAGTTAGCAGAAAAGGTAAAGAGATCACCGTTATAGCAGATGATCCAAAAGGAGGGGAGCTAACACTCAAGGGAGATTACTGCCTTGTTTCTGTAGGCAGGAAGCCTTATACTGACGGATTGAATGCCGCCGCCGCCGGTGTTTCATTAGATGATAAAGGCCGCGTTTTGGTCAATGATCATTTACAGACCAACGTTGCCAACATTTATGCTATTGGCGATGTAGTACGAGGGGCCATGCTGGCTCACAAAGCAGAAGAAGAGGGTACCATGGTGGCAGAGATCCTTGCAGGTCAAAAGCCGCATATAGATTATAACCTAATTCCAAATGTGGTATATACCTGGCCCGAGGTTGCCTCTGTTGGGAAAACAGAAGAGCAGCTTAAAGAAAATGGCGTAGAGTACAAGCTTGGGCAATTCCCTATGCGGGCCCTGGGCAGAGCCAGAGCAAGCATGGATATTGACGGATTAGTAAAGATCCTGGCCGACAAGAAAACCGATGAGGTACTCGGTGTCCATATGATTGGGGCACGCTGTGCGGACCTGATCTCAGAAGCAGTTACCGCCATGGAATTCAGAGCATCTGCGGAAGATATTGCACGTATGAGCCATGCGCATCCCACCTATGCGGAAGCTGTAAAAGAAGCGGCGCTGGCCGCTACGGAAGATAGGGCATTACATGTATAAGCTAAAGTAATAGGTCTTAACCTTTACTTGCGCTTAATAGGCGTAATAACTTGTCTTGCAATAAGATAATTAATTTTGAAACTTCATAATATATCTTTGAAGTTCCTAACTTTCCCTTTTGTAGTATTTGGGAAATGGTCCCTTTTATCAGTGTCTCGTGGGTGTCATAATACAATGCGGCATAAGAACAAATTATCATGAACAATATAGCTCCGGAGATCACTATGGAAGGAGCTAGCGAATGATTAAAAAATCTGTAAAGACCCAGCCCGGTAAAACTTCCATAGAGGATCACAAAATGGATCACATAGATGGAAAGGGTATTTTGCCCAATACGCAAGAGGGTAGCCTGAACTAAATACTTTCTGAATACCATAAAGAGCGCAAAAACGATCAATACATTTCCAAGTCGTATAAATAAATAATTGTTAGCTACAATGTCGTTGAAGAGAGTAATGCCACTTACTTCAGATAATAAAAAGAAAAAAGGAGAAGACAAATACACCAGACTTATTCCTGTAATGGCAGACAGTGAAATGGCCGTAGGATATAAATTACGGTAGGAGGCATACTTTTTAAACAATACTGCCAAAAAACCACCAAAGGCTGTGTAGCCTACCCAGGGAATAATGGTAAATACAGACCCATTAGCTCTGGTAAAATAATTAGCGAACATTTCAGGCAGCCAGGAAAAGGACCATTCAGAATAAACAGGCTCTAAAAGGAACAAGATTAGGGTAATACCCAAAAGAGTTGCAGGCATTGCCCAATTTTTTTGACGAGAAGTAAGCAAAAAGACGGCAATGATCACCATTATTGATATTCCAATACAATGAAGTACATCTACCAGAAAAAATGCATCATAAAACTGGCCTTGCATTAACCCAAATAGATTTAAACGCAACAGATAACCTATAAGGAGTAGCTGTAATCCCCTTTTGATACCTTTTCTTATCCTTGGGTTTTCAAAACCTAACTGAGGAACACGGATCAGCAAATAGGTGAAGATAAAGCCGGAGACAGTAAAAAAGACGGGTGCAGTAATACCTCTAAAGTAGAGCCATAAAGTATAGACTCCGTCGCTAGAATCCCTAAATATGGGATCTAAGAGGCCATCTACAAAATGCCCCTGGAGCATCATTAGGATAGCCCAGGCACGCATGGCGTCTATAAAATGAAGTCTGTTGGTTTTTATTTCCATATTGCCTACTTACCTATATACTTAATTAGCAGTACGTTTGGATGTTTTCGAGCGCAAAATTAGCTAAAATGTTCTCATATAATTCTAATTTGAGGTATTTTCGCTTTTTTCTTCTAAAAAAGTAGTCAATGAGCAATATAATGGCCTTTGCAGGCAGTAATTCCTCTACCTCTATCAATTTCGCGTTGGTAAAGTATACCGTATCACTTCTTCCAGACCATAAAGTGCAGGTTATGAACATGGCCCAGTACGATCTAACGATGTTTAGTGAGGATTACGAGAAAAAGCACGGGTACACCAATTCCCTTATAGAACTAAGAGATGATCTCCATAAAGCAGATGGGCTCATCCTCTCTGTAAATGAACACAACGGGAACCCCTCGGCTTATTTTAAGAATCTGATCGATTGGTTGTCTCGTCTGGAACGAAAATTCCTTGAGGATACTAAGATCTTGCTTATGAGCACTTCCCCTGGTAAACGAGGGGGTATGAGCTCCTTGGAAAAAGTAGAGCAGATGCTTCCACGATTTGGTGCTGAGGTGACCGCTACGTTTTCACTGCCTTCGTTCAACGATACCTTTGTGGACAAAAAAGGTATTGTAGATGCAGAACTATCAAAAGCACATAAGAAAGCTATTGAAACATGGCTTCATAGCCTTCCTGCAGAAAAGTAAATATCCTACTCTGGCAGTTATAGACTTTCAGCCAAAATTGTTCTCTGCAGAGGGAAGTCTTTCTTACCTTTGTTAAGTGTTTAATGCCTTCAAGGACCATATTGAAAAGAACTTTCCTCAACTTCAGAGACAGCCTGGTTTAGTGGCCTGCAGCGGAGGTGTAGACAGCGTAGTGCTGGCGCATCTGTGTACACAAATAGGAATTCAAATATCGCTGGCACATTGCAATTTTAAGTTACGGGGAAGCGAAAGTGAGCAAGACGAACTTTTTATAAGTCAATTGGCTGAACAATTAAATGTTGCAAAGTATATCACTCATTTTGACACCGAGGACTACGCTTCCGAGCATAAGCTTTCCGTTCAAATGGCGGCCAGGGAATTGCGCTACCAATGGTTTGCAACACTTATGGAGAAAGAAGAATTTTCCTGGGTATTGACAGCTCATCATCTGGACGATTCTTTAGAGACTTTCTTAATAAACCTCTCCCGAGGCACCGGTGTTGAGGGGCTCAGAGGAATCCCATCTAATACTAACGGTATTTTAAGACCCCTTTTGCCCTTTAGCAGGGCTGCGATCCTCCATTACGCGCAAGAACAAGGCATAGTATGGCGTGAGGACAGCTCAAATATGGAGACCAAGTACCTGAGGAACAAGATTAGGCATGAGTTAGTACCTGTGTTGAAGGAACTTCATCCCACCTTCCTTGAAAATTTTAAAAAAACAACTGATTTTATCTCCATGGCGGCTGAGATCCTTTCAGATCATACCAGAAAGCTAAAAGAAGAACTCTTTGTTCCTTATCATCAGGGGTATAAGGTTTCTGTGCGTTCACTTCAGGCATTGGATCCGCTGCAGGGATATTTATATGAACTTTTTAAAGAATACGGTTTTCATACCTGGGATGACATGGAGTCCTTACTTACAGCTATGAGTGGAAAAGAAATCCGTTCTAAAACATATCGGCTTATAAAGGATCGTAAACACCTGATCCTGCAAGAAATACGGGAAGAAGTTGAAGCAGTAAATGAAGAGGATATACCGGATGAATTGAGTGAATTGCCTATAAACCTTAAAATTGAAAAGGTTGAGCAGATAGAAGAAAAGAATAATACCATACTATATGTAGATAAAGAAACGTTAAACCATAGGTTAACTGTTAGGAAATGGAAAAAAGGCGACTACTTTTACCCACTGGGAATGGATGGCAAGAAGAAAGTTGCCAAATTTTTTAAAGATGAGAAGATGGATGCCGTAGCCAAAGAAAATCAGTGGCTCTTGTGCTGCGGAGATGAAATCGTCTGGATCATAGGAAGAAGGGCCGATGATAGATTTAAAATAACAGCATTGACAAAAAACATCCTAAAGGTCACAGTAGCAGAATGAAGTATCTGGTAACAAGCATAGCACTTTTAATTTTTACTATTACTGCCTGGGCTCAGACAGAGGAAGAGCCTGTGATTTGGACGCAGGAATTGGTAAAAACAGCCTCTTCGGAATATGAATTGGTCATGAAGGCCACTATTCTGGAAGGGTGGCATGTATATTCTCAGTTTACAGCCGAAGGCGGTTCGTTGCCAGCAGAGTTTACCTATCTAAATGCCGGAACAGACTACGAATTAATAGGCAATACAGACGAGAGTAAAACGCTAAAGGTCTACAGCGAAATTTTTGAAGTTGAAGAAACGTATTTTAAACATCAGGCCATATTTACACAGAAAATTAAGCTACTGAAGCCAGAGATTCGGCAGATCAAAGTAAGCTTGTTCTATCAGGTATGCAAAGAGGTTTGTATCGCACAGGACAAAGACTTTTATTTCACGCTGGATGGAAAGTCGGCCGTGATCGCGGTAGAGACCATAGACGATAGAAGCAGGGAAAAGGCAGCTGCTCTTACATTAGATCTTAAGAACAAAGAAGTGCTTCAGGTAGTTGGAAAAGATGCATCCCAAAATGAGAATGGGTTGTTGATGATCTTAGGTTTGGGATTTTTGGGTGGATTAATAGCCCTGTTGACTCCCTGTGTTTTCCCCATGATCCCTTTAACGGTCTCCTTTTTCACCAAAAAATCACAGAACAGGACTGCAGGAATCATCAACGCCTCCTTGTATGGCTTTTTTATAGTATTGATCTATTTCATTTTGAGTTTACCTTTTCACATTTTTGATACGGTTGATTCGCAGATCCTGAATACTATAGCGACCAATATCTGGTTGAATATTTTTTTCTTTCTGATCTTTGTCTTCTTCGCTTTTTCTTTTTTTGGATACTATGAACTTACCTTACCCAGCAGTTGGGCCAATAAAATGGACTCTGTTTCAAATAGAGTTGGGGGAGGTTTGGGAATCTTTTTTATGGCGGTAACCCTTGCCATTGTTTCTTTCTCGTGTACAGGCCCCATCCTGGGAGGCCTTTTAGGTAGTACGGCTCTCGCAGAAGGAGATGTTGCCATGAATCTTTCGGCAGGGATGGTTGGGTTTGGGCTTGCTTTGGCCTTGCCTTTTGGACTTTTTGCCCTTTTTCCTACCTGGTTGAACAGCCTGCCAAAATCGGGAGGATGGATGACCACTGTAAAAGTAGTACTTGGATTCCTGGAGTTGGCTCTGGCCTTTAAATTCTTGTCTAATGCTGATCTCGTAGCGAATTGGGGACTATTCAAAAGGGAGATCTTCCTTGGTATCTGGATATTGCTGTTTCTTTTGATGACCGGTTATTTATTCGGACTCTTGCGTTTTCCTCACGATGGTCCTAAAGTAAAGCTATCGATCGCGAGAAAGATAACGGCTGTGGTAAGTGCGCTCTTTACCCTGTACCTTGTTTCAGGTACCTTACAGATTACTAATCTTAAACTATTGAGTGGTTTTCCTCCACCCGATTTTTATACAGTGATGAAGCAGGAGAGTGATTGTCCCCTGGGTATAGATTGTTTTAAAGACTTTGAGACAGGCAGAGCCTTTGCAGCATCACAAAACAAACCAATTTTGTTAGATTTTACAGGATGGGCCTGTGTGAACTGTCGCAAAATGGAAGAGCATGTTTGGAGTGATCCGGACGTATTTCAACTTTTGAATGAAGAATTTGTTTTGATTTCCTTGTATATAGATGATCGTAAGGCATTGCCTGAAGAAGATCAGTTTATGTTCCAATATTCTTCCGGGCGCGTTAAGGCTATCGAAGAAATAGGGGAGAAGTGGGGTACCTTCCAGACCATTAATTTTAATGCAGCCTCTCAACCATATTATGTCTTGCTTTCTCCAGACCTGTATATTCTTAATTCCTCTATGCAAAATACAGATACAGCCACGTACGAAAATTGGTTAAAAGAAGGGCTGGAAAATTACCGTACGTATCAACGAAATAATTCGGTAACTAGTAGATAGAAGCATTGGTCTTTCCTAAAAACACTATCTTTATCGCAACAAAATACTTAAGGTGAAGAATGTCAGGAAAATAGGGTGGATACTGGTTGGTATCGCTGGAATTTTGCTTATTGCAGCGTTCATTTTGGTGCAGCAATTAAAGCCAGATTATTCCGGGGAGAAGATCATGAATGGCCTTTCTTCCAATGTCACCGTTACCTATGATCCTTATGGCATTCCTCATATTGAAGCAGCAGCGGAAGCAGATGCCTTCAGAGCACTTGGGTATGTACATGCCCAGGACAGGCTCTGGCAAATGGAATTGTTGAGAAGAGTGGCTGTGGGCGGACTTTCAGAAGTTTTTGGTAAGGATCTTATAGCTACAGACAAATTCTTTCTTTCACTGGGCATTGATGATGCCTCTGCCAAATCGGTTAGTGAATTAGATCCAAATAATCCGGCTGCCATGGTTTCACAGGCCTATTTGGATGGGATCAATCAGTTTATTGAGGAAGGACCAACCCCTATTGAATTTTACCTAACCGGTCTGGAAAAAAGACCTTTTGAGATCAGAGATATTTATAACGCCGTGGGGTATATGGCCTTTAGTTTTGCCATGGCTCATAAAACAGATCCTTTATTAACGACTATTCGAGATTCATTAGGAGTCGATTATTTGAATGACCTTGAGATAGATAACACTTCAGGTACTGAATGGATCAAGAACTACTCCGGAGATGAAGTAAACAGTGCTGCGGCCATGGTCTCAATGGTGTCAAAAGTACTTGCCAAGATGCCGGTACCACAATTCATTGGAAGCAATAGTTGGGTCATTGGGTCAGAAAAAACAAAGAATGGAAGTGTCATTTTTGCAAATGATCCACATATTGGATTTGCGCAGCCCTCCGTTTGGTATGAGGCACACATAAAAACACCAACCTATGAAAAATATGGGTATCATCTGGCGGGTGTTCCTTTTCCTATGTTAGGTCATGATTATAAAATGGCCTACGGATTTACCATGTTTGAGAATGATGATGTGGACTTTTTCTATGAAACCATAAATCCGGATGATAGTACTCAGTACAAAACCCCGGAGGGTTGGAAGACCTTAGAGGTTATTACTAAAACCATCAGGGTAAAAGATGAAAGGGATCAGGTCTTTTCTTATAAAAATACAGAACGTGGCCCTATCCTCAATGGCATAGCAAATCAGGTGCGAGGTGAGAAGCCCATCAGTATGGACTGGATCTACACCAAAGGGGAGAATATGGTCATGGATGCTCTGTATGGCATTAGCCATGCCGAAAATATGGATGAATTCAGGGAGGCATTGCCCAAAGTTCATGCGCCGGGACTTAATACCATGTACGGTGATGCAGAAGGTAATGTAGCCTGGTGGGCATCTGCCAAACTTTATCAGCTCGGGGATAGTACCCATACCAAGTTTATCATGGATGGCAGTATTGGGCAGGACAAAAAAGTACGGTATTTAGATTTTTCTGAAAATCCGCAGGCCGTTAATCCGCCATGGCATTATGTGTATTCCGCCAACAATCAACCAGATTCTATCGCGGGCATGCTCTACCCCGGATATTACCTGCCGGAAAACAGGGCCCGGCGCGTTGTTTCTCTTTTAGAAGGAAAGGATGATTGGGATGCTGCAGCTGTGCAGGAAATGATCACGGACGGAGTGTCTTCAGTGAACCCAACCATTATTACGGATCTGGCGAAATTGATCACGGTAAAAGAGCTTAGTGATCAACAGGCATTAGTGCTCGATCATTTAAGCACCTGGAACGGCGATTATGCAACCACTAATGCCGAGGCAGCAATTTTCCACAGATGGATCTATTTCTTTCTGCAAAGCACATTCGAGGATGAACTGGGCGAAGACCTTTTTAATGAATTTACAAGTACTCATTTTCACAAGCGACTTATTGCACCTATGGCGGCCAAGGATGCATCTGTTTGGTGGGACAATGTTCAAACAACAGATACGGTTGAAACCAAAAAAGAGATCGTACAAACTGCTTTTATCCATGCATTTGAATCGCTCGAAGAGGATCTGGGCAATGATATTTCAAAATGGACCTGGGACAAAGTACATACCCTGGAGCACGGCCACCCTATAGGACAAATAGCCGCCTTGCGTTCCCTCTTCAACGTAGGCCCTTTCCCGGTATCAGGTTCCAGAGAGGTCATCAACAATATGGCATTTCCTTATAATGGAGGTGCCGAATTCAATGTAACAGCAGGTCCCTCAACGCGGAGGGTCATCGATTTTTCAGATGTGGAGAACAGTATGAGTATTTTACCTACCGGCCAATCCGGTAATCCGTTCAGCAAACACTACGAGGATCAGGCGAAGATGTTTATCAAAGGAGAATTTCGCAAGATGCTGTTAAACCCTTCAGAAATTAAAGAGACCGCCTCCTCTGTCCTTATTTTTAAGACATCTCAGTAATAGGAATTACCCGCTATTCAACTTCGCTGCATGTCTTGTGCAGCTTCAGCCCTTACTTTTCAGTAAAACTTTGAGCAACTCTCGGAATGCTAACAAAAGTATATGGCAGTGCCGTTTTTGGGATAGATGCTACTACTATTGTTATTGAGGTAAATGTAGATAAAGGCATAGGATATCATTTGGTGGGCCTTCCAGATAATGCCATTAAAGAAAGTAATTTCAGGATCGCAGCCTCCCTTCAAAATAATGGGTATAAGGTACCGGGAAAGAAGATCACCATAAATATGGCCCCTGCAGACCTGAGGAAAGAAGGTTCTGCCTATGACCTTCCCATTGCCATAGGCATTCTGGCGGCGTCCAGGCAAATAAAAGCGGTCTGTTTGAGTGAGTATCTAATCATGGGAGAACTCTCCTTAGATGGTGGCCTACAGCCCATTAAAGGAGCATTGCCCATTGCTATCAAAGCGAGGGAGGAGGGTTTTAAGGGGCTCATCGTCCCAAAGGCCAACGCCAATGAAGCGGCAATCGTAAAAGATGTGGAGGTTTATGGGGTTAGTACCATACTAGAGGTAATCAATTTTTTTGACAAAGAATTGCCATTGGAACCATTCGTAATTAATACCAGAGCTGAATTCTATAAGCACCAACAAGAACTGGAGGTCGATTTTTCTGAGGTAAAAGGACAGGAAGGGATAAAACGCTGCATGGAGATCGCAGCAGCAGGCGGTCACAACATCATTTTAATAGGACCGCCGGGAGCAGGAAAGACCATGCTTGCCAAAAGGCTGCCTTCTATTCTGCCACCTATGACCTTAAAAGAAGCCCTGGAAACCACTAAAATCCATTCTGTGGTGGGGAAGGCCTCTAATCTGGGATTGCTCTACAAAAGACCCTTTAGAAGCCCTCATCATACCATCAGTGATGTTGCCCTTGTAGGTGGAGGTACTTACCCGCAACCGGGTGAGATCTCCCTGTCTCACAATGGCGTCTTGTTCCTGGATGAATTGCCTGAGTTTAAACGAAGTGTACTGGAGGTGCTACGGCAACCTCTGGAGGACAGGGAAGTGACCATTTCCCGGGCCAAATTCACCATTACCTATCCCAGTAGTTTTATGCTGGTCGCCAGTATGAATCCGAGTCCGTCCGGGTATTTCTATGATCCGGATGCCCCAATCAGCTCTTCCCCGGCAGAGATACAGCGTTATTTGGGCAAGATCTCAGGGCCCTTGCTAGACAGGATAGATATACATATAGAGGTAACGCCGGTACCCTTTGAAAAGCTGTCTGATACAAGGAAAGGGGAGGGGAGTGAGGAGATCCGGAAAAGGGTAATGGCCGCCAGGGAATTACAAACGCAACGTTTCACAGATACAACCCAGGTGCATTACAATGCTCAGATGGGTAAAAAACAAATTCAGGCGCACTGCCATTTGGATTCGTCTTCCTTGTCACTTTTAAAGCAAGCCATGGACAAACTCAAACTTTCTGCCAGGGCGTATGATAGAATTCTTAAAGTAGCACGCACCATTGCGGATCTGGAAGGTAAAGAGGAATTAAAAGATCATCATATTGCGGAAGCCATACAATATAGAAGTTTGGATAGGGAAGGTTGGTTGTAGTCTTAACAAGATAATGAAATATTTAGTGGGCAGTTAGCTAGCATATAAACTATGTTTTTAAAAATACCCTCAATGTGGATCATTACAGAGGTTACCTTGGTATGTCTTTATGGAGAGAATGCATCTGGGGATGGGATTTATAGAGATAAAGTTACATTTTAAAGCTGATAAGACATGAGCGAGTACGCCTGTCTGCCTGTCTTTTTGAGAGACTTTGAAAGGCGGGCTCGCGCCATCCGGGCATTAAAGATTACTTTAATTTTCTATTCTAGATATGTTTCTTTCAAAACACTAATTAATTCTTTTGCTTTTGATGTTAATTCAGGTATTTCCGTAGCTGATCTGATTTCATAGTACGCCTGAAGTCTTATAAGACTATTAATAATTTTATCAACATCATGTATGTCCTTGGTAATTAACTTCAAATTATAACTCTTTGCCTTAAGATACTCCGGTTCTGCATAAAATTGAAATTTATCGAAAAGAGGGTTGTTAATTTTTACAAAGACTTTTTTTCGTAACTCTTTAATATTAATATACCTGCTATTGACTACTTGTGAAATCTGGTTTAGCGCATTTTCAGATTGAGCTTTATCATTTAAATAATCTTCATCTAAGTGATGGGTTAAAGCATCATACTCTCCAATTTTTTTTGTAATTGAAATATCTTTAATATACTGTAAACTTCCCGAGTTTTTCATTTGATCAATTGTTGATCTATTCCACCTATAGGGTCTATACAATATTTTAAATGTGAGACAAAGAAAATCAATATTGGAAATCTCTTCTATTCCTTTATTTTCAACAGATAAGGCAAGACTATCAATTTTATCAGATATATTGTTTATCAACTTCCAATTAGTCTCGGCCATAATAATATCTGCTTCTAAATCTCGAATATATAATCTGGCATAATCTTTAATTTTTTCTTGTTGATTTTTACTGATATCCCAATTATTAATCTGTAAAGCTATCAGTATCCCAATGACCACAAGTACAATTTCTCCTATAGCATAAATCAAATACTTACTGAACTTATTTTCGGTCAGCAATCGTTGGCGAATTTTACGAAAGAATTTAATCATGTGAAGAAGTGGTTGGCGGTTATTGCATCAAGGTACGTAAATATTTGTAAGGTTTTAACGTCACTATAATTGGCGCATTTCAGAGTTACACATTCGTGTGCATTGCCGAAGCGATTTAATACAGGAGTTTGGATAGGGAAGGATGGTTAGGTTGATCGCAACAACCAAATAACAAGAATCAAATTCCAAGAAAAAGAATATTGGTCTGCTTTTTTTCTTTTGGAATTTAATATAGGAGGGGACAAGTTAAATCTTAAAACAAAAAAATGAAAGAATTTTATAAGTTAGGGTTCTAATAACCAAATAAGAGCTGCTTTGCGATCTGGGAAGACCTTGGCTTCCCATCCGAGATTCTTCGAGGCAATTTCAAAGAATTGAGCAATAGATTTAGCACCAATATCTTTAGGTTCAACAACTGCTGTTTGCATTAATTTATTCATTCCCCATGTGGCATATAACTCATTTGGCATCCTAAATATTTCTCCTCTTTCTGAATTGGTCTTGTACTTTCTTGCTTCAACAAGTATCTTAAGTACTTCACATTTGTTGGTAAGATCAATCGTTGCCTCAGAAGAATCATAGAGTTCCTGCGTCGAGATTATACCATTATAGGTTAATTCAACGAGATTTAATTTTTTATTAAACTCTACTTTCCATTTCATTACTAGTAATATAAAAAAACCTTTTGGGTATTCCGGAAAGTTCTAATTCCATAATTAAAAAACATCCTATTCTCTGCCTCACCAGCCATTTGTAGAGGATATCGGCATTCTTTGCTACTTATAAAATAGTTAAATTTTATTTAATGCATAATAAGCCTGCACATTGGGGTGCATGGCAGAAGCTATTCAATACCCGTGGTTTGTACAGGGAAAGGTGTTTAGGCTGATCCTTGGCACAGACATACTTTTTATGAGTAAATTTCGTCTGATCTATGTTAAGATAATTAAATTAGTCAACTTCTGCTAGCCTTAAATAAGACTTGGGATTAATTAATATTATATATAATGACCTTGATAAAATACCTCTCATTAAATTTAATCTTTTGTTATATGCAGGGGTATTATTATTATTTACCTTCTATCAGTTCTAAGAAATCTGGCTCCATTTTTAAGCTATATAAATCTGGGTCGTGTTTAATATATTCATAATTTTCAAACCCATTATCTATTGCTTTTTTAAGATTTTCAATAGATGCTTTTTTATCACCTATTAATGCGTAAAAACATGCAGCATTATAAATAATGATTAAGTCATTTGGGTTAGTCTGAATCCCTTTACGCATTTCTATTTCAGCTTCTTTTTTACGACCTAATCTTAATAAGGTGAACGCAAAAAATTGCCGTGCCCGTGCGTCCTCAGGTGTATTTAACAAATAATCGGGGTAAAATAATGCCGCCTGATGTATAGTTTCCTGTAGATTTTCTTTGTCTTCTAATTTTTCATAGGACATTTGTAAATCACCATAAGCCGAATGGAAATTACCATTAAGTTCCAACACTTTTTTAAAATCTATGACTGCTTCAGAATCCATGTCCTTCATTCTATAAAGTCGACCCCTAATCCAATAGGCAAAAAAATTGTCAGGGTCGAATGAAATGGCCTTTTGAACAGCTATCAATGCTTCGTCGAGTAAATTTTTATTGTAATAAGCCAGACCAAGAGCACTATAGGCTTCAGATGATCCGGAATCATAGATGAGTGCTTTTAATGCTGTTTCCTCTGCCTTTTCAAGCCATTTTAATTTTTTATCATGAGTTTCATATAACAAAGCATAGGCTTCACTCATACCGGCATATGCATTTGCGTATTCTGAGTCAATATCAACTGCTTTTTGAAATAGATCTATAGACAATCGTATATAGCTCTCAGTATATCGATATAAAAACTCACGAGCTCTTAAGTTAGCATCAAATGCGTCGCTATTCGTCGTTGCTCTTTTACTAAGTGCCACTTTCTCTTTAGGGCTCAATCTTAGCTGCAAAGACTTTACGATCCGCTTAGATACTTTTTCCTGAATTTTAAATACATCGGTCATTTTTCCACGGTAGATATCAGCCCACAGTTCAGAATCCTTTTCCACATCAATTAACTCCGTTGATATTCTTAAATCGCCATTGTGTTTGCGAACTGTACCTTGTAAAAGATATCTTGCGTTTAATTCGCGGCCCAATGAACTAATTTCCAAATCTGAATTTTTATAGCGCATGGAACTACTTCGGGATGCAATCTCAAGCTCCTTAATTCCAGACAAACGAGTAATGATTTCTTCTGTTAGACCATCACTAAAATAATCACTGCCATCATCCGAACTTACATTTCTAAAAGGTAACACTGCCAGTTTTTTACTGTTTTTATGTAGCTCATGGTTAGAATTTGGTGATCCCGATATAGACTCTTCAACATTTTTAGTTTTCGTGAAACCTTTTGGGGATAAATCATATATCCAGGCAAAAATTAGATTGATCGGAAAGCCTATGATCAAGATATAAATCAAGGTTTTCATGATATATGGTGGTGCATCGAAATTTGAAAGAACAAGATCTGCCACCTGAGCAATTACCCACCCCACTAATAAATAGGCAATTGATGGTTTAAATACATTACGTCTTTTGAGTTCTTTTATGTATTTATTTAAATCCATATATCACTCTAAGATAGTCAATTATACCATAGATAATAGGAGATGAAATGAATAGCTTTTAAACCAATCTTTTTAGTGCGCCCATGGCAGAAAGCAGCAGAAGTAGCGTTGATTGGGATAGATTATGCAATAAATCCCAAATATCAACTTATTTGAAATTTGAAGTTTGAAGTTTCAAATAAGTAGGTGGTTTGGATAAATAAATGCGTTTGGATAAGCTGTATGTATTTACCCCTCATGTTTGGGCTTGTTGCCACTAGTTGAAAAACCAACTCCATCCGGATGTTGCGTAAATGATCTATATCATGTTTCGAGGGAATGTTAATCTCTATATTTAAGTCCTTTAAATAACATCTGAAATTCTAAGACAGCTTATGAAACCTCATTAATAATAAAATCTATGTTTTATGAAAGCGCTGACAAATCAAAAATCATGTCCCTTATTATTTTTTAAAAAAAGTAAAAAGTTGTCCTCATTTTTATCAATGCTGTTGACGTTTTCACTTTTGAACCTTGTCACAGGCTGTGCTTATTATAATGTTCGTAATGTAACAACCACTCCTGAATCCATGGCAGTTCAGTTGGAAGAGTTTGCTCAAAACCAACAATATGTTGTGATCCATTCCGGTCAGGAGATATGGCATTTAGGGGAAGTTGAAGTGAATGAGCAAGAAAGAACCATAAAAGGACTCGTACAAGAGATCGGTGTTGGGCACATATCAAAAAAGCCCAGAGAAATAAAAAGAACACACCGTTACTCCGGAAGCGAAGAGGTTTTAAACGAAGTTCATTTTTATATCAGTAGCAATACCCCCATAATTTCTGGAGAACAAACAAGTATTCCTTTTTCCGAAATTAATTCGATTTCAGTAAATGATAAAAATACAGGTCGTGCTGTGGCAAATGTTGCTTTAAGTACGGTTGGTGTTATTGCTGCCATATTCATAGTTGTCTTACTCACAAAAAGTTCTTGTCCTTTTATTTATGTGGATAATGGTGAGGAATATGTTTTTACAGGCGAACTCTACCCCGGAGTATTAACGGCAAACCAGCAGCGCGATGATTATTTGGTGTTGCCTCATATACAGGAGTCCAACAATACATGCAGTATTAAGATAACCAATGAGCTAAAAGAGATACAGCATACCGACCTTATTCAACTAATGGAGATAGTGCACCCTAACAATGTTAAAGTACTGCTAGACAGTTATGGGAATCCACATACATTTTCAAACCTAATTTCCCCGAAGACAGTGTTGGTAGATGAAATCATCTTTGACAATAATTCGGTATTAAGCAAAGATAATAATGCTTATTTATTCAATACCACCTTGGACAATGCCAGTAGCACCAGAAACATAGAGTTGGTATTTCAAAAGCCTGGTAATTCAGAAAATGCTAAATTGTATTTAACGTTAAAAAACTCCCTTTGGTTAGACTATGTATTCGGAAAATTTAATGAACAGTTTGGCAGTTATTACCCTCAATTCCAGAAAGATCAGCAAGCTGCTCCCAAGGAAAAGAGCACTCAATGGACTGTTGAACAAAATATTCCATTGACGGTTTATTTAAAAACTGATACCGGATGGGCATTGGTTGATAGAATACAGACAGTAGGCCCAATGGCCTATAGAGATATTGCCTTACCCATAGAGATCAATGAAGTTTCCGGTGAAGAAGTAATTCTAAAACTTGAGACAGGGTTTATGTTCTGGGAAGTAGATTATGCAGGGATAGATTATTCTGAAAATTTGCCCTTGAATGTTAATTATATTGAGCCTACTTCAGCAATTGATGGAAATAACAAAGATGTAACGAAACTTCTTTTAGCGGAAGATCAAAACTATTTTATTCAACCCAATATAGGGGACGAAGTGGAGGTACAATTTAAGACCGCCGATTCAAAACCTGGTCTCATAAAAACATTCTTTTTAAAAAATAAAGGCTACTATACCTACCTCAGAAATTATAACAATGATCCTGATTTTGCAAAGCTCAGATTATTCAAAGAAGCAGGAGCTTTTACTAATTTTTCAATGTTTGAATATGAAGCCTTAATGGATTATGAGCATCGTTTTGACCTGGCTTCAGCCAATAAATAAGATATTCTATGATCATTGAACTCCAAGAGAAAAAGACTGAAGAAAAGAGTCATGTTTCATCGCTAATCGATTCCTCTGTTAAACCCAATAACGTAATTGGATGGAAGCTGAAATTCATTCGTTTAAGAATAAAACTAACCTTGTTGAAAGTCATCATCCAATGCTATCGTAATCCGATTGATTGGATAGGTTCATTATTGTATTTGATTAGATTTAGGAGACGTTTTTTAGGAAACAACAAGGTTCATAAAATGGTATATGTAAATGGAAAATACCATTTAGGACTTTACACCCCAGGATGGAATAGTGCTATATACGAAAGGTTCATTACTTCACAACTTAATGATTATAAGCCAGTAAATAAAGGCGCCATTAACCGATTCAATAATGTTTTTTTTGCGATCACCAAAAAATGTGCACTGCAATGTGAGCATTGTTTTGAATGGGATGCTTTAAATAAAAAAGAGGTCCTAACAGATATTGAAATACAAGACATTGTCAAAAAAATTCAAGAAAAGGGAGTTAGTCAAATACACTTGTCCGGAGGTGAACCAATGCTTAAGGTAGATGCTATAGTGAATCTCTTGAATAATGCAGCAAAGTCAACAGAATTTTGGCTGGTCACTTCAGGGTTTAAGCTAACCGACAAGAATGCGAAACGTTTAAAAGAAGCAGGTTTAAAGGGTGCTGTTATAAGTTTAGATCACTTTATCCCTGAAAAGCAAAATAATTTCAGGCATTTCAAGGATGCATATTATTGGGCAGAAGAAGCGGTTAAAAATGCCAATAATAACAACCTCATTACTGCTCTATCCCTGTGTACCACCAAAGAATTTATTTCCGAAGTGAATTTGATGGCCTATATGGACTTGGCTAAAAAACTGAAGGTATCTTTCGTACAATTCTTAGAGCCAAAAGCAGTGGGTCACTATGCCAACAAAGATGTTACCCTTACTCCTGAACAAATTGGCATATTAGAGAAATTCTTCAATAAAATGAACTTTACTTCCTCTTATAGTGACTATCCGATCATTATCTATCATGGGTACTATCAACGCCGACAAGGTTGTCTGTCGGCCGGTAAAAAAGGCATGTATATTGACACAGACGGTGATATGAATCCGTGTCCTTTTTGTCACAATAAGACGGGAAATGTATTAGACTCTAATTTTGACGTCAATCTGAACACCTTGCATTACATGGGTTGCAGCAGTTATAATTCCCCTACTACCTGATAATTGAGCTGATAGGCATAGCAGCTCATTTACAATAGATCAATGTAAGGACATGTTCAAATCCCTTCCACATACACTACTTCGCCATTAAATATGGTCATTACTACTTCTGTCTTTAGAAATTCCTCTTCTGCAACCGTCATCAGGTCTTGGCTGTATATTGTAAAATCGGCAAGTTTCCCCTCAGTAATAGAACCTTTGAAATCTTCTTCAAAAGCACCATAGGCTGCATCAAGTGTGTAGGATCTCAGGGCTTGTTCCCTGGTCATTTTCTCCTCCGGTTCATAGCCGTCCTCAGGGGTTCCGTTCAATGTTTTCCTGCTCACGCTGGCATACAGACTTGCTATCGGGTTCAGTGGTTCTACGGGAACATCGGTACCGTTCACAATGGGGACACCACTCTTTAATAAGCTTTGCCACATATAAGCACCTTCTTTGATACGTTGTTCGCCAAGCCGGTCAATAGCCCAGGGCCTGTCTGATGACATGTGTACCGCCTGCATGGCCGGGATAACCCTTAATTCGGCAAAGCGAGGAATATCATCCGGGTGTAAATGCTGGGCGTGCTCTATTCGGAACCTGTGATTGGTTGCCATGTGGGGTACTTCGGTAAAAGCCGCTTCATAGCGGTCTAGTATTTCCCTGTTGGCACGGTCTCCAATAGCATGGGAACACACCTGAAATCCGCTTTGAAGTCCATTTAAAGCAGTTTCTTTCACAAAGTCCATGGGAAGCGTTTCATGCCCAAAGTGCCCCGGCCTGTCTGAATAAGCTTCCAGAAGCCAAGCACCGCGTGAGCCCAGGGCTCCATCACAGTTCAATTTTACAGAACGAATGGTCACCAAATGATCTGGATCTACCATAGGGCCTTTTTCATACCATTCATTCAGCAATTCTTTATCCCACCCGGTTAGCATACCGTATAGGCGTATTTTCATTTTATCAGCGACCTTCATCTCATTGTATAGGGCGATTGTTTCTCTTCCTATGCCTGCATCATGAAAGCCGGTAATTCCATTCCTATGGCATGCCGCAACTGCCAGTTCAAAAGCGTTGACATCCTTCTCTGGGGTGCTTTCCGGAATATGTCTCGTAATAAGGCTTTGGGCGCGCTCGTTGAAAACCCCCGTTGGCCTTCCCAGGGCATCTCTCATAACTTCACCGCCCTCTATTTCAAATTGATCGATCCCTTCCCTGGACAAAACCCTGACACCAGCTATTTCCATAGCCTTGGCATTGGCAAAACCGGCATGACCGCTGGCATGACGCAAGTATACCGGGTTGTCTGGAGAGACCTCACTGAGCAAATCGTGCGTTTGAAAGCCATTTACTGTTTCGGCTGGCATTTCTTTCCATTTGCTCTGATGCCAACCTCTACCTGTGATCCATTCTCCCGGTGCTGTCGTTTTCACCTTCTCAGCCACCGCATCTACTATTTCTTGATAACTGGTGGTGTTCATAAGATCCAGGTTCAATTCATTATACCCCAGGCCCATAAAGTGGCCATGGCCCTCAATTAAACCGGGGGTCATGGTCTTACCTTCCAGATTGATCAGCTGAGTTTGGCCGTTCTTATATTGTTCGGCCTCGGATAGTTCCCCTGCAAATAGAATAATATTATCCTTTACAGCCACTGCCTCCACCATAGCCTGGGTTGAATCTACCGTATAGATTGGTCCTCCGTAAATTAATAAAGTTGCAGATTGTTTTTTTGGGCTGGAACATGCCGATACTAAAAGTATAAAGGTTGCAAAACCCCACTGAAGAAAATTTCCTGATCGCATAAAGATTAGATTTAGAAAGTGTAAATTACAATTATACGGGTAATAAATTGTCTTTTTAATTACACTCTTCCGTATTTGCTTTTAAATGAACATCTATTTGAGGAAAAGGGATGGTTATATTATTTTCAATAAATTTTCGATTAATAATTCTTCGAATATCGCTTTTTACTCTATTTGAACTAAATATGTTTTTACTATAAAATAGGATTTGAAAATCTAATGATGAATTTCCAAAATTAACCAGTCTTGCTTCTGTTAATTCCTTTTTAGTATTATCCGGATGTTCGAATGCACTTTCTTCTAGAATTTTGATGACAAGTTCCACATCACTGCCATATGCAACCCCAACGTCTATTCTAAAACGGGTTTTCTTGGTTTGATGACTCCAGTTAATCACTTTGTTTGTTGTAATTAGTGAGTTGGGAATAATAATAGAGATATCATCTGTGGTTAGGCCTTTCGAAGTACGTAACCCAATTTCCTGCATTTTCACGATCTCTCCGTCTATTTCAAGTATATCGCCAATTTTAATCGTCCTCTCGGAAAGTAGGATAATTCCCGAAAGAACATCGTTAAATGTTTGTTGCAAACCTAATCCAATACCAACAAGCAAGGCTGCAGAACCTGCAATTAATAGGGTAACCTTAACTCCGATAGTTTCCAGCATAAAACCAAAGGAAACTACCCATAGCACATATTTGATTATCTGATACAATGCATAAGAATTACCCTCGTCGAATCCTTTTATTTTGCTTTTACGAAACAATGATTTTTTAATAAGCAATAGAATCACCCTTGTAATGAGGGCAATTAAGAGAACGCCCAGTAATGAAATAATTCTTAAGGTATATTCTCCTACGCTGATCAACTCAAATTCCAAAATCTTATCTATTAATTCCATTGTATACTTTTAGTGAATGCAACATAACTATTATTATACTAAGCGATGTAAGATGATGACAATTTTTGCTAATTGAGACTACTTGAAAAATATTATTGGTTGGCTACTACTTCTCCAAGATAATAAATTCTGGAATTGGGAAAAGCTTCGTGCATGCGAACCTACTTTGGTACAGGTCAGAATGAATTTCTTTCAATGTATGGATTTCTATGCTTCGTAATTTTCTGTTCTCATTTCGGTTGTTGATCTGAAGTGCGATAAAGATCCCTATGGCAACAAGCACTATTTCCCGGATGGCATATCTAGAAAACTTGTTGTCGTCAGCTAGTTTTTTACTGGTTTTTCTAAAGAAGTTGATCATTTGATATGGCTGATGTCACTTTCTACCCTAAGAAAGGAATTATTGAATGGAAAGGGAATTTTTTTGTTTAGTTGTTTAAAGGAAGTTTGAAATTAAGACTTCTTTTCTACTATGATTAATCTGAGACGTTTAGGTTCCCCATGGATTTTGCAAAAAATAATACTATGATTTTCCAAAATAGGTATTCATCAATTCGTTGTATTTAACCTCCTCCTGCAATAATTGTAAATCAGGATGAAGTTTTATCCATACCAGGTTTTTATACCCATTTTTAAGTGCCAGGTCCAAATAGTCAAGGGCTTCACTTTTTCTGTCCTGAACAGCCATTAATTGGGCAAATTCAAAGTAAAGCGGTGGCTCCATTTCCAAGGCGCGTTTTCCAATGTCCCAACCAGCAGCTTTATCGCCAAGGCGGGTTAGCACTATGCCATTATAAATATATGATTTTGGATCTTCCGAATTTTCAACCAACCAGCTTTTGGCAACTTTTCTATATTCAAGAAAATGACTCCTGGCCTTTTCAGGTTGGCCTACTAAATTGTAATTAATACCCAGGTCATAGTGAGAAGAAAATTCTGCTGGATTTTTCAGGAGAATGGTCTCCAAAACATCAATGGCTTTATCAGCCTTTCCCTGAAGCCTATAGACATGGGCCAATCTGTATTGATTCATCAAAAAATCTGGATTTAGAGTGCCTGCTTTCAAGTAAGCCTCCTCCGCTTTTACAAGATCATTAGTACCAACGTATGCAGAGCCGAGATAAAAATATCCCCAGGGATTGTCTGGAGCATAGGTGATCATTCTATTAGACCAGGTTAGGGCAGAATCCATTTGTGCTAAATATTCAACATATATCCAATTTATACCACCATTAGTAAGCATCATATACGGATTAATCTGAAGCGCAGTTTTATATTCTTCCAAAGCCTTTTCTAACTTCCCTTGTTTCTGAAAATACCATCCCAGGTTGTTGTGAGCGGCAGGGTCATCGGGATATTGTGCGAGCAGGTTCTCGGTATACTCAATGCCTTTGTCAAGGTCGTTTTCAACATTTATGGCGTAAAAAGCAAGAATGCCAATTTTTTCCTTTTCTGTAAGATCGTCAATAGATAAAATAGCTTTATCTAACCATTTGCGTCCCTCGTTTTTATCAAACAATTCAAAAAGTAAATTTCCCAGGGAAGCTTGTGCAGCGGTAAAATTACTATCAAGACGAATGGCATTCTCATAATGAAGCTTTGCCTTCTTAAATTCAAGGCGCAGATGACTTTCTATGCCGAGGGAATACTGTTTAAGGGCTCCCAGGGATGAGGTAGTAACTTTCCTAAGGGGTTTACTTTGGTTTACGATCCTAAGACTGGATTCTCCCAGGCTTCGCCGTATCTTTCTGCTAAGTTGATCTAATTTGTCAATAATATCATCCTTACTTTCAGAATAAAGAACTTCAGACTTTAAAGTATTCGATGTCTGAGCTTCCAGGATTTTAGCCGTGAGAATATACTGTGAACCCACCCGGCTAATGGATGGAACCACATAAATCTCAATTCCTTCACGAATTGCAATTTCCCTGGCGGTCTCTTCGTCAATAGTTGTACTATTTTCCTTTTGCATTCTCTTTAAAGTCTCAAACATTCGCTGCCTTGAGATCACATTTAAATATTGGGATTGATTGATACTAAGAATGAATGCTGTATTCAGGGAGTGGTCTAAAATTGTTTCATCGGTAAGATTTTCAAAATCGGATATCAAGATCCAATCCCGCTCGTTGAAGGGGATTGTGGTACTGCCATAGATTATGAAAATGGTGGTGGCAACCGCCAAAGTTATTAAGATCACCGGTATTGTCTTAAGCAGCAAGGCAATGATAGGTTTCCGTTGCTTCTTTTTAGATACTGAATAATTAGCGGCCCCACTTGTTTCCGGAAGTTCATCACAATGAACATTATAAACCTTCACTGGAACGTCTACGTTCTTAAAGAACTTCTCTTCAATAAATTCTGTTTTTATATCAGATTTGTTTTTAATATCCCGGTAAACAGATCCCGTAATAGAGATACTCCCCACTTCAGCTGCAGACTGTAAACGGGAGGCAATATTTACACCATCACCATATACATCCGAACCCTCAAATATCACTTCTCCTTCACTGATGCCAATTCGCAACGGAATTTTCTTCTCTTTAGATGCAAGTTGAATTTCAATAGCACAACGCACAGCATTGGAGCCAAGATCAAAACTGATCAACATTCCATCTCCCATTTCCTTGATAAGCTCACCGTTATATTTTTCAAGTAGATGCAAATGTATATCCCGGTTGTGCTGCAGCATTTCAAACGCGCGGTCTTCATCTGATCCCATCAAGGCGGTATAGCCTAC